>JAPLMC010000040.1:0-2108 GCA_026387215.1 Candidatus Omnitrophota bacterium | reverse complement strand
CCAGCTTAATAAGATCTCAAGATTTATTGATAATTCAAGTATTATGTCAAACCTAGAGCAGAAACTATTGAGGGATTTATAAAACAGATATGGTTTTTCGCACATTAAAATACAGAAATTTTAGGATTTTCTTTTTTGGCCAGGGCGTTTCTCTTATAGGCACGTGGATGCAGCATATTGCAATGAGCTGGCTTGTGTATAAGATGACAAATTCTATTTTTATGCTTGGCGTAGTGGGATTTGCCAGCCAGATACCAACTTTTATTTTATCGCCTTTTACAGGAGTGCTTGCCGACAGGCATAATAGGCACAAGATACTTCTTCTTACCCAGGCGCTTGCAATGTTGCAGGCGTTTATTCTGGCATTCCTGACATTGACAGGCAATATAGCAGTGTGGCATATAATAGTTATGGGCATATTTTTAGGATGTGTAAATTCACTTGATATACCTGCCAGACATTCCTTTATATTACAGATGATAGAAGAGAAAGAGAATCTTGGGAATGCGATCGCATTAAATTCAATGATGTTTAATCTGGCAAGGCTTATAGGACCTTCGATAGCAGGAGTGCTTATAGCTATTACAGGGGAAGGCGTGTGCTTTCTTATTAACGCCATAAGCTATCTAGCTGTTATAGCGTCTCTTCTTGCAATGGATAAAGGGATTAAAATCAGAAAAGATAAAAAAGTTAATTATGATATATTTAAAGATCTAAAAGAAGGTTTTAACTATGCTTTTAGGCTGCAGCCTATCAGGGCGATTCTATTGTTGCTAGGTATTATAAGCCTGATGGGGATGTCTTACGCAGTGTTAATGCCTGTTTTCGCAAAGGATGTTCTAGGAGGTGGATCGCGTACGCTTGGGTATCTAATGGCAGCAATAGGTCTGGGCGCATTGGCAGGTACAGCTTATCTTGCGTCAAGAAAGAAGCCGCTTATCACTGGAAATCTATTGCCTGCTTCAGCAGGAATATTCGGGCTGAGCATAATAGCATTTTCTTTTTCACATAACATATGGGTTTCGCTTCCATTGTTATTTGTCTCAGGATTTGGCATTATGGTGCAGATGGCGTCAAGCAATATGATATTGCAGGCCATTGTAGATGATGATAAAAGAGGAAGGGTTATGAGTTTTTATACAATGGCGTTCATGGGCATGGCGCCTTTAGGAAGCCTTTTAGCTGGGGGCATGGCAACAAGGCTTGGCGCCAGCAATACATTGATAATTAGCGGAGTATGCTGTATAATAGCCGCTGTCATATTTGTTTTTAAAGCACCTTTTTTAAAGAAAACAGTTAGGATGGCTTCATAATGAAACGCATACACTGGAAAATATTGTTTAGTATAGCCCTTATAGGACTTTCTGTTTTATTGCATCTGTTGCATTATCTAATATTTCGTGATGCACACCATATCTTCCTTTATTTATTAGGAGATTTGGCTTTTCTGCCTGTAAACGTGCTTCTAGTTACTCTTGTGATAGAGCATCTTATACGTAAGCAGGAAAAGCATTCTATGTTTAAAAAACTTAATATGGTTATAGGAGCATTTTTCAGCGAGGCCGGAGTAGAATTATTGAAAATATTCTGGAAATTCGATATTGATCCGGATTACATGAAAGAATATCTTATATTTGATAAAGATTGGAAACAGAATGACTATTATCAACTTAAGAAAAGATTTAGCATTCACAAACCTCAACTCGATATCCAAAAAGGGGATATGGCGTATTTAAAAATGTTCTTTAGCGGCAAACGGGATTTTTTTCTGAGACTTCTCGAGAATCCAAATTTATTGGAGCACGAAACGTTTACAGCTTTACTGTGGGCTGTATTTCATCTTACGGAAGAATTATCTGCGAGGCATGATCTTAAAAATTTGCCGGAAGCTGATTATGAACATTTAACAGGAGATATAAAAAGAGCGTACAATTTATTAATAGTAGAATGGATTGTATATATGAGGCATCTTTATAATAACTACCCGTATCTTTTTTCCCTTGCTATAAGGACGAATCCATTTGACCTTAAAGCATCGGTCATAATTAAAAATAAATAGAAGTAAATCTTCCTAATTTTGTTCTGTTTTGACGCTCGCTCGTCTGGTC
>JAPLMC010000109.1 GCA_026387215.1 Candidatus Omnitrophota bacterium | reverse complement strand
TCATAATTCTTCAAAATCTTGCCAACTGCTTCTATATCTGTGGCAACCCCGGTAGATGTCTCACACAATGTCGTATATACTACTTTTATATTCTTGTCCTTTTTTAGAATATCTTCTATCTTTTTAGGGTCTACCGCCTTTCCCCATTCTACATCAATTGCGATAAATTCAATGCCATACGCCTGGCATATTTCTCCAAATCTTTCTCCGAATTTTCCGCCGCGCACTACAAGAACTTTATCTCCTGGAGAAAGTAGGTTTACAACAGACCCTTCCATTGCACCCGTCCCAGATGCCGTAAATATAAGAACTTCGTTTTTAGTCTGATATACATACTTTAAATCCTCTTCAACTTCCTGAATAATCTTCTGAAATTCGGGAGTCCTATGATGAATAATCGGTCTTGCCATTGTCTCTAAAACTCTTGGTGGTATTGGTGTCGATTTTTAAGCATTTTTTTTCTCCCTATTAAAGACCTGGTCTTGGTCACAGTTTACTGTGCTCAAGACCAGATCTTGAGCACAGATATTATTTTTTACTTTTTGTAAATATTTCGTCTATAATCCCATATTCCAACGCTTCCTGACTGGACATAAAATAATCCCTGTCAGTATCCTTTTGTATTTTATCGAGCGGCTGGCCTGTATGTTTTGCCAAAATCTCATTAATATTATCTCTCATTTTTAATATCTCTTTTGCTTGTATACTAATGTCTGATGCCTGGCCCTGAACTCCTCCCCACGGCTGATGTATCATAACTCTCGCATTAGGAAGAGCATATCTTTTACCTTTTGCACCTGCTGTAAGTAAAACAGCTCCCATGCTGGCTGCTTGCCCTACACAGTAAGTGCACACATCAGGTTTCACAAACTGTATTGTGTCATAGATTGCCATACCTGCTGTAACTGATCCTCCTGGACTATTAATATAAATATTTATATCTCTTTCGCGATCCTCCATCTGAAGAAAAAGCATCTGGGCTATAACTACATTGGCTATCATATCATCTATTGCAGATCCTATAAAAATAATCCTGTCTTTTAGAAGCCTTGAATAAATATCATAAGCTCTCTCACCTCTGTCTGACTGCTCGATTACCATAGGTATCAACATATACGCCTCCCAAAATTTTGTGAAACAAAATTTTGATCCCGAGCGGCCCTGTTTTTATTGTGTGCCGCGAGGGACCTTTTCTTTCGCCTATTCTATCTTCGCCTCTTTTAAAAGAAACTCCATCACTTTTTTATTACGCATGTTCACTGCCAGTTCGTCCATACCATGGCCTTTTTCCAGATAACTCTTGATCTCGTCTTTTGTCTTTTTATACTGGGTCGCCAAGTCTTCTATATATAAGTCTATATCTTCTTGCTTTAAATAAATCTTCTCGGATTGCGCAATTTTATCCAGTATAAAAAACGCCCTTACCTGTCGGACTGCTTGCTTGGAAGCGTTCTCCTCCAATTCCTTTTTATCCTTTTCTTCCAGGTTAAATTTTTTATCCGGATTTTCTTTTTTCTGGAGCGTCTCCATGTACTTAATGCGCATTTCAGCGTCTTTTACCAGCCTTTCTTTTTCTGAATTCATAAGCGTATCAGGCACTTCAAAATCCACGCTGTCCAGAAGTTG
The DNA here is from genome assembly GCA_026387215.1 of Candidatus Omnitrophota bacterium. Taxonomy (GTDB): domain Bacteria; phylum Omnitrophota; class Gorgyraeia; order Gorgyraeales; family Gorgyraeaceae; genus UBA10183. The sequence goes on along the minus strand of JAPLMC010000109.1, from coordinate 2,906 downwards.
ATTTATAATCTGAATCTCCAGATCGGCTTCACTATCCTGTTCTAATTTTGCTTTAAGATTCTGACTTATGGCCTCTTTCATTTTCTCCAGATTCTCAAATCCAAGATCTTTTGCAAATTCATCGTCAAGCTTAGGCAGCACCTTTTCTTTTTCCTGGCTGCCTTCTTTAGGCACATTCTGGGAATGCATTTCTCTCAGATATTCCATATTCTTCGCCAAGTCTTCTTCCTTAACTTCTGCGGTTTTCTTTTTCAGTTTCAGGCCTTTGTAGTTTTTCAAATTAATCTCAGGCCTTGTTTCAATGCTTGCCTTATATGAAAATCCTTCTTTAATATCAAGTTTCACATCAGTTACGTCAGGATACCCTATAGGGTCTAGCTTGTGTTCTTCTAAAATTTTTTCATAGGTTTCAGGTATGAGCTTTTTTAAAACCTCTTCCTTGGCGGTTTTAGAATAATGAAGCTCTAAAAGATCTCTTGGCGCTTTGCCTTGCCTGAAGCCAGGCACGCTCGCATATTTTCCAAGATCGCTATAAACTTCATCAAAAACCTTCTTCACTTCCTCCACAGGAAGGCTTACTTCCAAGCAATGTTTGCAGTTTTTTAATTTTTTGATAGACGCTTTCATAAAATCAATCTCCATTACGTGTCATTAATAGGTCAAAGCGATAAAGAATTAAATGTCCCAGGAAGTGCCGAGTCGTACTGAGGACTCCATAAGTCATGGCCTCATTTACATTCTAAATTTTTTGCCTAAATATATTTCTCTTGCTTTAGAGTCATTGATTAGTACTTCTTTTGTGCCTTCAATAAGTATCTTTCCCTCTGCCATTATATACGAATGATTTGTTATTTCAAGTGTTTCTCTAACATTATGATCTGTAAGAAGGATTCCAAGACCTTTACTTTTTAACTCGCCTATAATCTCCTGCGCGTCAGCCACTGCAATAGGATCTATACCGCTAAAAGGCTCATCCAGTAGAATAAAAAGCGGATTTGTAACAAGCGCCCTTGTTATCTCTAATCTCCTTCTTTCCCCACCTGAAAGCATATACGCCTTCTTCTTTGCAAGATGGCTTATCTTTAACTCTTCCAGAAGCTCTTTAAGCCTGTTCATGCGCACCTGTCTGGGAAGATGCAGCGTCTCCAGCACAGCCATTATGTTTTCTTCTACAGTAAGTTTTCTGAATATAGAAGGCTCCTGTGAAAGATATCCTATGCCATTTCTGGCTCTTCGATACATCGCAAGTTTTGTAATGTCATTTCCGTCAAACATTATATTCCCATCGTCAGGCCTGAGTATCCCAACTACCATGTAAAACGTGGTTGTTTTTCCTGCTCCATTTGGCCCCAGAAGCCCCACAACCTCTCCTCGCTTTACTTTCATACAGACTCCATCCACCACCTTTTTACCGTCATAGGATTTTATCAGATTATTTATTTCCAGTAAATGTCCATTATTACCATACTCCATATCCACCACCTTAACCTACGCAGTAACCTACGCGGTTACCGCGTAGGTTACTGCGTAGGTTGATACGGTTTTCTTATCTAGTAGAGTCACTATTAATAATCAGCTTTGGCCTGTTAGGCAGTATTACTCTTCCTTGATCCACTAGGTAAATCGCTTTCTCGCTATAAGTTACATTTTCGCCGTTTATTATCCTTACATTACCTCTGGCAACCACACACTTAACACGCCTTGTTGCAGGGCTAAAATAGACATCTACGCGATCTGCCAGTATGCTGCCCTTCGAATCCTCTATCTTTACATTACTATAAAAAAACGCCCTGTTCTGTCTATAATTTAGCTCCAATGGTCCGTCACATGTTATAGTAGTCTGACTTTTATTGCTTTCAGGGTTCAGAATTCCTGATTCGCCGGATACAAGACTTGCGCTTATATCCTGTTTTAATTCAGCAGTTTTACCCTCCACGTCGCAAACAGCGCCTGTGCCTGTGATGTTCATATCAGGCCTTATTATGTTTACGCTGACATCAGTAGATACATTTTTTGTCTCAGCGTTCCAAACCAGATGGTCTGTTGTCAGCTTTGTGCCATCAGTAGAAGCCATGACCACATTATTATTAAGGTTGACAATATTTTCGCCTTTGTCAAAAATGCCTTCTTTGGCTTTTAATTTAAGCATCGTGCCTTCGCCAAAAGACAATGCAGACAAATACTCTATATTAACCTTATTATCCAGAACCTCCGCAGAACGTCCGTTCATCTTCCACTTCTGGCCCCCGCCTTCCTGGTACTGAACAAAAGAAAAATCCTTCACCTCCTGCTGCGCTGTTGCTTTTTTTTCTTCTTCGGCAGCGCATAATGAGGTAAAAATTAACAACAAAAAAATAGCTATTTCAAAGTTTTTTCTCCACATAATTTTGTCTTCCATCTATCATGAAACCATACCCACTGCTCAGGATATTTTCTTATATAGTCCTCGATTACTTTCGTATACCTTCGGGTATTCTCCGGGATATCTTTTTTTCTATCTCCTGTATTTATCAGTTCAATAGGATTCTCGATCAAGAACTCATGCCCGAACGCCTTCCTTATCAGAAAACACGGGACTACAGGAACTCCTGTCAGGAGATTTAAAACAGCTGGGCCGCTTGGCGTCCACGCGAGCTTTCCGAAAAAATCCACAAATACGCCTGACACGCTATCCATATCCTGATCAGGCATAATACCTACGAATTTCTTATTTCTTAAAAGATCCACTATTTCTTTTGCTGACGCGTCTCTGTATATTACATTAACGTTATTTTTTTTTCTTATTCTGCCCAAAAACGCCTCCCCCAAGTTCGGGCTTGAAGCGAATGTCCTCGGGTGCGGGCCGAGGCACCGCGTATTCGCCCGTGAAGAACCTCGGCCGGCCAATCGCATTCTCCCGGACCAGT
>JAPLMC010000025.1 GCA_026387215.1 Candidatus Omnitrophota bacterium | reverse complement strand
TTCTCGCCGGCATTTCATTTTCCGTCCTTCTGTAAACAATAGACACCTTGCTAGCTCCAAGCCTTACAGAAACCCTTGCAGAGTCCATCGCAGTATTGCCGCCGCCTATAACAGCGACCTTCTTGCCTATATTAATAGGTGTATCGTACTCGGGAAACAGATACGCCTTCATGAGATTTACTCTTGTCAGCAGCTCGTTTGAAGAATAAACCCTGTTGAGGTTTTCCCCTTTTATATTCATGAAACTCGGCAAGCCAGCGCCTGTTCCCACAAAAACCGCTTTGTAGTCTTGTTCAAATATATCCGTTAAAACAGAAGTCTTACCTACGATAAAGTTTGTTTTAAACTCAACGCCTAAGGATTCCAGATATTTTATTTCTTTTTGAACAATTTCTTTCGGAAGGCGGAATTCAGGGATGCCATACATAAGCACGCCTCCGGAAGTGTGTAAGGCCTCGAATACCGTAACCTGATAGCTCATCCTCGCAAGATCCCCCGCGCAAGTCAGTCCGGCTGGCCCAGAACCTATTACCGCCACTTTTTTACCTGATACCTGATACGTAATACCTGATGCCTGTGCACTATTTTTCAGCTCCCAATCAGCAACAAATCTTTCAAGGCCGCCGATATTTATAGGATTTTTCTTTGCGTTTAAAATACAGGCGCCTTCGCATTGATTCTCCTGCGGACATACCCTGCCACATATCCCAGGCAAATTGTTTTTCTCTTTTATTATTAAAATTGCTTCTTCAAATTTTTTATTCTTTATCGCGTTTATAAAACGTGGTATATCTATTTCAACAGGGCAATTCATAGAACATTTGGCTTTCTTGCAAAAAAGGCACCTTGAAGCCTCTTTTAACGCTTCTTCTTCGCGCAAACCAAAGGCTACTTCTTTAAAATTCTTTACTCTTTCTTCCGAGCTCTGCTTATTCACCTTATATTCTCCTTAATAAACTTGACAAACTTACAATGTCACAAATGTCAAGATCCTTAGATGCCGCGTATTTTGCAGGCGTGTTTTTCTTGCTCTTTAAAAAGATTCTGACGGGCTTTAAGTTCTTTGAAATTCACCAGATGGCCGTCGAATTCCGGGCCGTCCACGCAAGCAAACTTTGTCTCATCCCCTACCTGCACCCTGCATGAACCACACATGCCTGTACCGTCTACAAGCACTGTATTCAATGAAACTAACGTCTTTACGCCGTAAGGCTTTGTTAGATTTGAAACAACCTCCATCATGATTCCAGGCCCTACCGCATACACAAGGTCAATTTTATCGCCTGAATCCATAAGCCTTTTCAGGACATCGGATACAAATCCTTTTTCTCCCAAAGAATCATCGTCCGTAACTATAAATAATTGCGCACCCAAATTTTCTAATTCTTTTTTAAATATCAGAAGTTCTTTATTTCTCGCGCCAATAATGACTATCAAGTTATTTCCGGAACTTTTATACGCCTTTGCGACAGGATAAAGCTCTGCAATGCCAACCCCTCCGCCGACACAGCACACCGTGCCTATTTTTCTGATATCCGTAGAGTGGCCCAGCGGCCCGACCACGTCAGAAAGGAATTCTCCGGTTTTCTTTTCGGTCAGCCTATAAGTTGTCACGCCCGCAACCTGATAAACAATAGCAATATTCTTGCCATCAATATCAGCTATAGTAAGAGGGATACGCTCTCCAACCTCATCAATCCTAATCATTGTAAATTGTCCAGCCTTGGCTTTAGCCGCCACAAGTGGCGCCTCTATAACCATTTTAAAAATAGTAGGCGCTATCTTTTCATTATATAAAATTTTATACATACCATCCCCCGTCAAAACTCTAATAATCTTTACAAAAGTGACATTGTCAGATTGTCAAGTTTATTGAGGTTGCTATTATGCGCAATCCTTTCAGCGTTAATTCTGGGTCTATTATGTCTGCGCTTTCACAATAAGACCCTATAAGTTTGGAAAAACCACCTGTAATTATAACCTTGGCATTTTTACAATACCGCTTTTTTAATTTGCCAACTATTCCATCGCACAAACTGCCAAAGCCGTACACTATGCCTATAATCATGCTCTCTTTAGTCTCTCTGCCTAATGTCCCTTTTGGTTTTTTAATAGTAACTTTGGGCAAAAGCGCTGTTTTTTCAGTTAACGCCCACAACGAAATTCCTGGTCCAGGCGCTATGACTCCGCCTATATACTGCATCTTCTTATTAACAATATCTATTGTTATGGCTGTTCCAAAATCAACAATTATGCATTCACCACCATATAATTCATACGCAGCCCTGGCATTTACAAGCCTGTCAGAGCCTACCTGTCTAGGATTTTTGTAAAGATTCTTGACCCCACTATCCACATCTCTTCCAACAACTATACAATTTCTATTAATTGTTTTCCTAATGGCTCTTTCTG
>JAPLMC010000102.1 GCA_026387215.1 Candidatus Omnitrophota bacterium | reverse complement strand
GATGATGTTACTTTGAACTTAAAGACAATAAAAAGCCTTCCGCTTAAGCTGGATTTTAAAAAAGGCGCGCTGGCACCGGAATTATTTGAAGCTAGGGGCGAGGTGTATATGCCGGCTAAGTCATTTCTTGAGATAAATGAAGAAAAAGAAGAGCTTGGTGAAGAGCTTTTTGCGAATCCAAGGAATGCGGCAGCTGGCTCTTTGAAATTGCTGGATAGTTCAATAGTTGTCAAAAGGCGCCTGGATATGTGGATATATGGGGTAGGTTATGTAGAGGGTGCGGAATTCAATACCCATCTCGAAGCCTTAGATTTTTTAAAGCATAGCGGTTTTCGAGTGAATCCTAATATAAAAAAATGCAACTCAATAGAAAAAGTTATTGAATACTGCGATGAATGGCTGGAAAAAAGACATGGTCTTGAATATGACATAGATGGCATGGTAATAAAAGTAGACTCTTTTTCATATCAAAGGTCGCTTGGCCAGACATCTAAAAGTCCCAGATGGATGATAGCGTATAAATTTCCTGCGGAAAGAAAAGAGACTGTCTTGGAAGATATACTTGTCCAGGTCGGGAGGACAGGCACTCTTACGCCTGTAGCTGTTTTAAAGCCTATAGAACTAGCTGGTAGTACTGTGAGCCGCGCATCGCTTCATAACCAGGATGAGATTGGCCGTAAAGATGTAAAGATAGGGGATCATGTTTTGGTTGAAAAGGCAGGCGAGATCATACCACAGATAGTTGAGGTAGTTAAAAATAAACGAAACGGTTCTGAAAAAGATTTTTTTATGCCTAAGAAGTGCCCTGTGTGCGGAAGTGCTGTAAAAAAGCTTAAAAACGAAGTGGCGCTCAGGTGCGAGAATATGAGCTGCCCAGCTCAATTAAAAGAAAGGATCAGGCATTTTGCTTCAAAAGAAGCAATGGATATAGAAGGCATGGGTGATGCTATCGTGGCTCAGCTGGTAAATAAACAAATGGTAAAATCTTACGGGGATATTTATATTTTAAAGCATGAAGAATTTGCAAATCTTGAAAGAATGGCTGATAAATCAGCTGCAAATCTTATCAGCGCAATAGAAAAAAGCAAGTCTAATTCATTTAACAGGCTGGTGTATGGTTTGGGCATAAGGCATGTTGGGGTGAGAAGCGCCTGGATACTTGCAGCCAGGTTCAGGTCACTTGACGCTCTGGTGAACTCAGAAATCGAGGAGCTCCAAAGCATAAATGAGATAGGCCCTGTAGTTGCAGAGAGCGTATTTAATTTTTTCAGGACAGAAGAAAATAAAAAAGTTATTGAGAAACTGAGGTATAATGGCGTTAACATGGAAGAAAAGGAGTCTTATTTAAAATCTAAAGATTTGGAAGGCAAGACTTTTGTTGTTACAGGGTCATTAGAAAGTTTTTCAAGAAACGAAATAGAAGAACTTATACGTAAACGCGGCGGCAACGCCTCTTCGAGCGTCAGTAAGAATACGGATTATGTGATAGCCGGCAAAGACCCGGGTTCTAAATTTGAAAAAGCAAAAGAATTAGGCGTTAGAACTATAAACGAAGAAGAATTCAAAAAACTAATAAACCAATAAACTTGACATTTCAACAATGACGGTTTTGTAAAGTTTATTGAGGGGAGAAAGAATATGATTAGATTATTTAGGCATAGGTATGTAGTTGTAGTTATGTTATGTTTGTTTGTTGCGGGATGCGCTAGTATGCAGAGAAAGTTTGCGCGTAAAAAACAGAAGGAAGAAAAGATGATGCCTATTGTTACGACATACGAGTATCCAGTAGAAGAAAGAGTAGACGAGCTTTACAAAAAAAGATTTTTATTCTGGAAATCCTGGCAAGGGGAATTGATTAACAGGATGGAAGGCACTTATAAAAAAAGGGAAGAGTGTTACAATGAATCGATGCAGAATTTAATGGAAATGCAGAAATACCTGAATGACGAAAAATGCAAAGAATTGGAAGGCTTTGTAGCGGAGATAAAATTACTGGACTCTGATGTCAAAAAAATAGACCTGACAAAAAGCGAACAGTACAGGATTACCAGAATTTTAGAAAAGACAAGGCGGCTGGAGGAAATAGACAGTGTTTATTAAGAAAATAGTTGTAGGGCCACTGGAGTCAAATTGTTATCTTGCGGGCGATGAAGACACAAAAGAGATTTACATTATAGACCCTGGTGGAGACTATAAAAAAATAAATAGCGTGATAGATAAAAACAGTCTGAAGCCAAAAGCTATTATCAATACTCATGGACACGGAGATCATATAGGGGCTAATAAGGAGTTTGGCATTCCTGTGTGGATACATAGTTTGGACGCTGATTTTTTAACGGATTCTTCTAAAAATCTGTCAGGTGTATTTGGATTTTTTTTAAAAACAAAAGCTGCATCCAGATTATTAAAAGATGGAGATATCCTGGATATAGGCAAATACAATCTTGAAGTTATTCACACCCCTGGTCACACGCCAGGATCTATTTGCCTGAAGACTGCCCGGATTATCTTTACAGGAGATACGCTTTTTTGCGAAGGCGTCGGAAGGACTGATTTTGCATACGGCTCACAGGAAGATATAATTAGCTCCATAAAAGAAAAATTATTTACGCTGGATGATGATTATGTTATTTATCCTGGACATGGTCCAAGTTCTACAATAAGAAATGAAAAAATAAATAATCCTTTTATTGTGTAGCTTTTTTTGGAAAACAATTTAATGAACGAATTAATAAAGCAATTTTTAAGCTATATATCTGTTGAAAGGGGCATGGCGGACAATACGCTCAGTTCCTACAAAAGAGACCTTTCTAGATTCGCTAATTATTTAAAATCAAAAAAGATTGATTCAATAGATAAAGTTTCTAGACAAATGATAAACTCATTTATGATGGCAGAAAAGGATAGAGGGCTCGGTTCTAATTCTATTTCAAGAGAACTTGCTTGCATAAAAAGTTTTTTTAAGTTTCTTTTAAAGGAAAATATAATCAAAGAGAATGCCGCTACTATTATTGAATCTCCTAAGTTATGGAAAAAACTTCCTTATACTCTAAGCGTTGCTGAGATTGAGGTTTTGCTGAACGCCCCAAATGTAAGGGATCTTATGGAAATGAGGGATAAGGCTTGCCTAGAGCTTATGTACGCTACCGGGATGAGGGTTTCAGAATTAGTGAATCTAAAAATGGATGATATTAATATGGGGGCTTGTTTCGCAAAATGCTTTGGAAAAGGTTCGAAGGAAAGGATAGTGCCTTTTGGGAAAAAAGCAAAAGAGAGTTTGATGAGGTATCTGGAAAAATCTAGGCCTAATTTTTTAAAAAAGCATATTTCGAATTTTTTATTTTTAACTAGACTTGGCAAACCTATGTCGCGTCAGACATTCTGGAAAATTATCAAAAGATACGTGAAGATAGCAAGGATTAAGAAAAAAGTAACGCCCCATAGCTTGCGGCATTCTTTCGCGACTCATATACTTGAAAGAGGCGCTGACCTGAGAATAGTGCAGGAAATGCTAGGGCATTCCGATATCTCTACCACACAGATTTATACGCATGTGAGTAAAGACAGGCTGAAATCGATTCACCAGAAATTTCATCCTAGACCGTAAAATACACCCCTGGTGTGGCGAGGTTTATATGTCTGACATTTTAAAATCTATGCGAAATTATCTTAAGATGGAAAAGGAAAGCGGGGTGTCTGAATATCTTTTTTCATCTAAGCCAAAAGATGCCCAGCTATCTTTGATTAAAAACGAGGTATTAAATTGTCAGAAATGTCCCCTTGGAAAGATGCGGAAAAATATTGTATTTGGTGCAGGTGATATAAATGCAAAACTCATGTTTGTGGGAGAAGCGCCTGGCCATGAAGAAGATATCCGAGGTTTGCCTTTTGTAGGAGAAGCTGGGATGCTTCTCACAAAAATAATAGAAGCTATGGGCATTAAAAGAGCAGATGTTTATATATGTAATATTTTAAAATGTCGGCCACCGCAAAATAGAAATCCATTGCCCGAAGAAACCTCTATGTGTATAGATTATCTTTATGCCCAGATAGCTATGGTAAAGCCGAAGATAATATGTGCTCTTGGAAAATTTGCAAGCCAAGCTCTTTTAGGTACAGAAATATCCATAGGGAAGCTCAGAGGCAACTGGCATGAATATAGAGGCATAAAATTTATGCCCACATATCATCCTGCGTATCTTTTACGCAATCCCAGTGATAAGAAACTAGTATGGGAAGATATGAAGAAGATAATGAATGAATTGTAACCTCCTTAACCGCGTCCTGGTTACAATCGGAACGCGGTTTATTCTATGAAATTTGCAGATATAGTTATTAACAGACCTATAAAAGGGCCTTTTACATATTCTATCCCGGAATCTCTAAAAGAAGATATTGAGATAGGGAGCGTAGTGGAGGTGTCTTTTGGAAATAAGGTAGTTATCGGCTATGTGGTAGGGGTTTCTGATAAATGCGACATAGAAAAGATTAAGCCTATAACTAGCATCATCGATAAAACCCTTTCGATAGATTCCAAGATGTTGGAGCTTACACAATGGATTTCAGATTATTATTATTCTTCGTGGGGCGAGGCGATCTCAGCAGCTATTCCAAGCGTTGTTAAAAAAAGCGCATCCGGAAAAAGGCAGAGAAAAGAAAAGCACAATGAAGAAGATGGGGAATTTGAATTTATAGATGGTACTAATGAGCATCTTGTGCCTAGTGAAGAGCAGCAGCAGGCGTTGGATTCTATAATGAATTTAATGGACTCAAGAATCCATAAGGTCTTTCTTCTGCACGGTGTAACAGGAAGCGGAAAAACAGAGGTTTATCTTCAATCAATAGCTCATGCAATAAAGCTAGGGCTTTCAAGCATAGTACTTGTCCCTGAAATTTCGCTTACACCGCAGACCGTGGCGCGTTTCAAAGCGAGATTCGGAGATAAGATAGCTATTCTTCACTCAAGGCTTATCGGATCCAAGCGTATTTCTGAATGGCAGAGGATAAGTTCTGGCGCGGCTCAGATAGTTATAGGCGCGCGCTCGGCCATATTTGCGCCTGTTAAAAATCTTGGGCTGGTAGTTGTGGATGAAGAACACGAAACATCTTATAAGCAAGAGGATGTGCCTAGATATAATGCGAGAGATGTTGCAATAAAAAGAGCAGAGCTTTCGAACGCTATTGTGATATTAGGAAGCGCCACCCCATCATTAGAGTCTTTTTATGCGGCTAAAACTGGAAAATTTACTCTTATTGAACTTTCTGAAAGAATAGATTCAAGGCTTTTGCCGGAAGTTGATATAGTGGATATGCGCGAAGAAATGACAAGAGCTAAAAGAATTCCTATATTTTCTCAAAAGCTTAAAGAATGGATAGAGAAAGACATAGTTGAGAAAAAACAGGTAATACTTTTTTTAAATAGGCGTGGTTTTTCAACATTTATAAGCTGCAGAAAATGCGGATATGTTATAAAATGCAAACGCTGCAGCGTCAGCCTTATCTATCACTTTGATAAGAAAAAGTTAGCGTGCCACCACTGCGGTTTTAATATAGAGCCGCCTGATATATGTCCTGAGTGTAACGAGGCTTATTTAAAATACTGGGGGCTTGGCACGGAAAAAGTTGAAAGCGAATTGCACCGGATTTTCCCTGCAGCCAGAATAGCGCGCATGGATACAGATTCTACTTGTAAAAGAGGCAGCCACGACAAGGTACTTTCAAAATTTAAAGACGGTCATATAGATATTCTTATAGGTACTCAGATGATAGCCAAGGGCTTGGATTTTCCAAAGGTTACGCTTGTCGGAGTTATATCAGCTGATACAGCTTTAAATCTTCCTGATTTCAGGTCAGCTGAGCGCACATTTAATTTACTTACGCAGGTCGCTGGAAGGGCAGGAAGAAGCGATCTAGGAATACGTTTTATGACAAAGAAATATCCCTGCGCAAAGAATTGTATCTTCCACCGTTTTGTCATATGGTTAATCTGACTCTAAGAGGCAGGAAAGAAGAAAGGGTTTTTAAGGCCAGCGAAAATTTAAAATCCAACCTTGAAAAAGAAATTAAATCTAAAAATATAGAGATACTCGGGCCTGCGCCTTCTCCGATTTCAAAGATGAAAGGTCTATACAGGTGGAATATATTTTTGAGGTCAGAAAGCGCGGAAGACATTACATCTATTTTGAAAAAAGCGTTGGATAAAAGTAAGAGTTCAGGGATTATAATAACAGTAGACGTAGACCCGTGTTAGCTTTTGAAATCTTATATGATTGTCAAGATGAAATAGGTGTGATAAAATCAATTTGCTGTTATGAAGTAATTTTAGATTCATAGTTAGCGGTAATGTTTATGCATTAGAGATGGTTTTTGGCCGCGAACTTATAAAATCGTATGGCAAAATTAGAAATAAAAATATATCCAGATCCTGCTTTGCGCAAAAAATCTAGACAGGTGGCAAGAGTAGGCGATGCCGAGCGCAAACTTGCTTATGATATGATTGAGACGATGCGTTTTGCCAATGGAGTCGGCTTGGCAGCTCCTCAGGTGGGCGTCAGTAAACGCATTATAGTTGTTGAAGACGCGGAGAGTGATAGCAGGATTGCCCTAACTTTGATAAATCCAAAAATAACTCATAAAAAAGGCAAGGTGAAATTTTGCGAGGGTTGTTTAAGCCTGCCAGGGGTTTCCAGTGATGTTGTAAGACCGGAATTTATTACGGTAGAAGCACTTAATCTCGACGGAAATACATTAAAAATCAACGCAGATGGCCTTTTCGCCAGGATAATACAGCATGAGGCTGATCATCTGGACGGGATAATGTTTATAGACAAAATAGGGTTTTTGAAACGTAAAAAGATTATTAAACAATTTGGCGCAAAAGTCTGTATGAAATTCTAAAATCTTTACAAAAATGACATTGTATGTTTGTTAAGATTATGGGATGGGTGGGGCAGGATGAAGATAATATTTTTTGGGAGTTCTGGGTTTGCGGTGGCGATTCTGGAGGAGCTTGCTAGAGGAGAAAAGATTGACCTGGTTATTACACAACCGGACAGGCAAAAGGGCAGGTCTCTTAAAATGTCGTCTACTCCTGTAAAATCAAAAGCAGAAGAACTTGGGATAAAAACATTCCAGCCACCCAGAATAAACACAAAAGAATCAGTAGAATTTCTTAAAAAGTTTAATGCAGATTTATTTGTTGTGGTTAGCTTTGGCCAGATTTTATCAAAGGCTGTTTTGGATCTTCCAAAATTACAATGTATTAATATTCACGCGTCACTGTTGCCGAAATACAGAGGCGCAGCCCCTATAAACTGGGCAATTGCCAATGGAGAAAAAGAAACAGGCGTAACTGCTATGAAAGTGAATGAAAAAATGGATGAAGGCGATATTATCCTGAAAGAAGTTGTTTCTGTGAGCGAAGAAGATGATGCGATTACATTATCAGAAAAGCTCTCTAAAAAAGGGGCGAAACTTTTACTGGATACTATAAGATTAATCAAGGACAATAAAGTTGAATTTATACCGCAGGATCATAGCAAAGCAACTTATGCGCCTAAATTGAAGAAAGAAGATGGCCTTATAGATTGGCAAAAAAGTGCTGATGAAATTAATAATAGAATAAGGGCTTTTGTGCCATGGCCAGGATGTTTTACTTATTTGGATAAGAAAATACTTAAGATATACAAGGTTATACCTGTCCACCTGTCAGGTGAACCATATGGCTCACCTGACAGGTGGACCAAAGGTGAGCCTGGCACTATTGTGGAACTTAATAAAAAAGGTATATTTGTTAAAACATGGAATGGTATTGTAAATATACAAGAACTTCAATTAGAAGGTTCACGGAGAATGACTGCAGAGGAATTTATAGTAGGCCACAAACAAATTTCGCCAGGTTTAATCTTTGGCTGTTAATTTTTTTTCTTGCATATATAATTTTTAATGTTATAATAACCTGACAAAATTTAAAACTTTTAATTTTTTAACTTTCAATATTAGACTAAATATATGCCAGAATTAAGACGAGATCCTGTAATAGGAAGATGGGTTATAATATCCACTGAGAGGGCTAAAAGGCCGAGCGATTTTAACATCAAGCATACGGATGAGCTTGAGATGGAATGCCCTTTCTGCGAAGGTCATGAGAAAAAAACTCCTACGGAAATATTCGCAATAAGAGAACCAGGCACAAAAAAAGATTCCCCAGGGTGGAATGTCAGGGTTGTGCCTAGCATAGCTCCGAAGTTTACAATAGAAGGGGATCTTAATAGGCGCGGCGTTGGGATGTACGATGTTATGAACACTATAGGCGCTCACGAAGTAATGTTGGAATCCCCCAAGCATCTTACTGATATTTATCAATTATCAGAACTTCAAATACAGGATGTAATTAATACTTCTATTTATCGCATCAATGAGCTTGAAAAAGATATTCGCTTTAAATATTGCCTTTTATTTAAGAATCATGGATTAAAAGCAGGTGGCAGTGGTAAAACAAAACATTTAAGATCTCAGCTTATTGCAACGCCTGTTACTCCAACGAGAGTTAAAGAAGAACTCAGAGGTTCCAGATTTTATTTTGAATATAAAGAAAGATGTATTTTCTGCGACATCATACGCCAAGAAATAGACACAGGTGCTAGGGTCATAATGGATACAAAAACTATTTTGGCAATTGCGCCTTTTGCTTCAAGATTTCCTTTTGAGATATGGATATTACCTAAAATCCATAGGGCAGATTTTATGAATATACAGACCGATGAAATAAAAGATTTAGCAACTGTTTTTAAGACAATATTTGCAAAACTTTCAAAGGCATTAAATGATCCGCCATATAATTATATGTTGCATACAGCTCCTTTCAGGCGGTCAAAGAGGCCAGGGTATTGGCATACGATAGAAGAAGATTATCACTGGCATATAGAAGTTATGCCAAGAATTACTCAGGTAGCTGGTTTTGAGTGGGGTTCAGGATTTTACATAAACCCTACGCCTCCAGAAGAAGCGGCAAAATATTTACGAGAGGTAACTTTATAATGTCTCAATTAAGACGTGATCCAGTAACAGGAAGATGGGTAGAAGTGGCTGTAACGCATCCAAAACTATGCGATGAATTTGATAAGAAGCCACAGACCAAAAAAGGCGGAACATGCCCTTTTTGCCCTGGAAATGAAAAAATGACTCCACCTGAGATAGAAGCGGTCAGAAATCCTAAGACAAAACCTGATACACCTGGATGGACAGTGAGGGTAGTATCGAATAAATTCCCTGCCTTAAAGATAGAGGGTGAGCTGGATAAGCGTGGAATCGGCATGTTTGATATGTCAAATGGTATTGGCGCCCATGAAGTTATAGTTGAAAATACAGATCATAATAAAGATTTAGCTGATCTTACACAGGATGAGATTATGGCTGTGATATCAAAATATAAATCCAGGAGTATAGATTTGGAAAATGATGCAAGATTTAGGTATATATTGCTTTTTAAAAATCATGGAGAGGCTGCAGGAGCATCGCTTGAACACTCACATACTCAGCTTGTGGCGTTACCTATTGTGCCTAAGAGAGTTAAGGAAGAATTAACAGGCGCCCAGAATTATTTTAAATACAGAGAGAGATGCGTTTTTTGCGATATGATTGCCCAAGAGCAACAGGAGAGAGAAAGGATAATATTTGAAAATAAGCATTTTATAGCATTTTGTCCTTTTGTGTCTCGTTTTCCGTTTGAAACATGGATATTGCCAAAATCTCATAGCCCTGAATTTAAATTAATAGATGATTCTATGATTTACGATATGGCAGGTGCATTAAGAGAAGCCCTTATGAGGCTAAAATTAAAGCTTAATGATCCAGCGTATAATTTTATAATTCATACTGCACCTATTAAAGATGGTGTTTATGAAGAATTCCACTGGCATTTGGAGATAATGCCGAAATTAACAAACGTAGCTGGTTTTGAATGGGGTTCAGGGTTATATATAAATCCTACCTCACCTGAACTAACCGCTAAATGCTTAAGAGAAGCTTGCGCAATAAAGTAAAGCTTAATTAAATAAGGAGATAAGAAAATGGGAGTAAAGGTCGGGATAAATGGTTTTGGCAGGATCGGAAGGAATGTATTTAGAGCTGCGATAGAAAATAGAAATATTGATTTTGTGGCAGTGAATGATTTACCAACGCCGCCAGCTACTCTGGCCCATCTTTTAAAATATGATTCTACGCTTGGAGAGTTGAAGGTAAATATAGAGGCGAAGGAAAATGCTCTTGTTGTAAACGGAAAAGAAATAAAAATCATGACTTACAAGGATCCTGCGGAGATTCCATGGGCAAGCATGGGCGTACAGATAGTAGTGGAGTCTACGGGAGTATTTACGGAAAAGGAAAAAGCAGTAAAACATATTCAAGCAGGCGCAAAAAAAGTCATAATCACAGCTCCTGCGAAGAATGAAGATCTTACAATTGTTATGGGCGTTAATGAAAGGGTGTACGATCCTTCAAAGCATAGTGTGGTTTCAAATGCAAGCTGTACAACAAATTGCCTGGCGCCTGTTGCAAAGGTTTTAATAGAAAAGTTTGGAATAAAAAGAGGTTTAATGACCACTATTCATTCTTATACGAATGACCAGAGGATACTTGACCTTGTGCATAAAGATTTAAGAAGGGCAAGGGCAGCTGCGCTTTCAATGATTCCTACTACAACTGGAGCTGCAAAGGCAGTCAGCCTTGTACTTCCTGAATTAAAGGGAAAATTGGACGGACTTGCAATAAGGGTTCCAACGCCGAACGTCTCTTTGGTAGACCTTGTGGTGGAAGTTGAAAAAGATACTACAAAAGAAGAAGTCAATATGGCTATGAAAGAAGCTGCGGAAGGAAAGTTAAACGGTATTCTTGAGTATTGCGATAAGCCTCTTGTGTCAAAAGATTTTAATGGTAATCCGCGTTCTTCAATAGTTGATGCAGGTCTTACCTATGTAATTGACAAGAGGTTGGTAAAAGTACTTAGCTGGTACGACAATGAGTGGGCTTATTCTTGCAGGGTTGTTGATCTTATAGAATACATAGCAAGTAAGGGGCTGTAATAAACTTATTTAAACGCGTCCTGATTTATAATCGGGACGCGTTTTTATTTATCCTATGAAAGATTCTGATGCAAAAGAACTTTCAAAGAAGATACTCTCTATTCAGGAAGAGGAAAGACACAGGATATCGCGGGATCTTCATGACGAGATAGGTCAGTTCTCAGTATCTTTAGGCTCAGCATTGAATATAATTGAAAAAGAAATAGCTAAGCGCAATTTTGATACCGCTCTTCGCATAATAAAGGACGCAAAAGCAATTCTGGTTAATACGACGGAGAAATTTAGAACACTTTTTATAGACCTGAGGCCTGCAGAGTTAGGAATGCTCGGTCTTCCGTCAGTCTTGCGTGAACTTTTTTCTCATTATACAAAGTCATACCCTTTAAATATAAAATTCAAAGAAAATCTAACCAGCATCAATATAAAAGACGATATTGCAATAACTCTTTACAGAGTT
>JAPLMC010000075.1 GCA_026387215.1 Candidatus Omnitrophota bacterium | reverse complement strand
TAAAAAGGTTTCCTGGAGATTTTATGTTTCAGCTAACAAAATCAGAATTTTTGAGGTGCCAAATTGGCACCTCAAAAAGAGGCGGCAGAAGATATTATCCTTATGCGTTTAGTGAACAAGGTGTGTCAATGCTGTCCAGTGTTTTAAATAGCGAAAGAGCTATTATGGCAAATATTCAGATTATGAGAGCTTTTGTTAACTTAAAGAGGGAACAATTAACTTATAGCTTATTAAAACGAAAGATTGAACAAATGGAAGATAAATATGATGGGCAGTTTAATATAGTTTTTGAGGCTATTAAGAAATTATTAACGCCAGAGCCTATAAAACCAAAGCCTCAAATAGGTTTTAAGACTGATAGATAATTTTCGTAACTTTACAAATGGTGCAATGCACGAATTATAAAGTTAAGGGAATTAGATGGGATGAGATTTGACTATTAAATGAGCATTTGTTATAGTTTATATTACTATGAATGACACTGAGAGATTTCTTATTCTTAATATGATAGAGGACATAGGCAGCGTAAGGACTCAAGAGCTTTTGAAACATTTTAGCTCATTGGAGAATGTTTTCAAGGCAAGCCAAATTCAGATAGAAAAAACAGAAAAAATCGGACTTGTATTAGCTGCCAGAATGCAACAGGCGATTAAAGAGATAAACTTGAAAAAGGAGCTGGATTTAATAAAAAAACATGACGTAAAAGTTATTACTTTTTTAGAAAAAGAATATCCTGAGAACCTGAAAAATATATATGATCCACCTGTAGTTTTATATGTAAAGGGCAAGATTTTACCAGATGATAAATTAGCTGTTGCAATAGTTGGTTCGCGTTTAGCGTCTTTTTACGGACTACAGACAGCTGAGAAACTTGGATTTGAATTAGCTTCACAGGGCATTACAGTAGTTTCTGGCCTCGCTAGAGGTATTGATTCAAGTGCGCATAAAGGCGCGTTAAAGGCTAAGAAAAGGACAATAGCGGTTTTAGGTTCCGGGCTTGCTAATATTTATCCAGAGGAACATATAGATTTGGCTGATAAAATTTCTGAATCAGGAGCTGTGATATCAGAATTTCCAATGACTATGGGACCTAATAAAGGAAATTTTCCTAGGAGGAACAGGATAATAAGCGGGCTTTCTTTAGGCGTTGTGTGCGTAGAAGCAGCTGAGAAGAGTGGAGCGCTTATTACATGTGATTACGCTTTAGAACAGGGGCGTGAAGTTTTTGCAGTTCCAGGCAAAGTTGATTGGAAAAGTGGATTCAATGACTTCAAAAGGCACTAATAGACTTATAAAGCAAGGCGCCAAATTAGCTCAAGGGGTTGAAGATATACTTGAGGAGCTTAACCTGGGCAACTTCGCAAGTTGCCCAGCAGAAGGTTCTGTATTGGACAAAGATGAAAGTTTAGTATATACTTTATTATCTAGCGATCCTAAACATGTAGATGATATATGCCAGGAAAGCGGTATAGGGCTTAATAGAATCTCCGGGATATTATTAAACCTAGAAATAAAGAAATTTGCAAAACAACTGCCCGGTAAAAATTTTGTTAAAATCTAGAATGGAGAACTTAGATGCCAAAATCACTTGTCATTGTTGAATCGCCTGCAAAGGCCAGTACTATAAATAAGATACTTGGCAAAAACTTTATTGTCGCTTCTTCAATGGGGCATATAATGGACCTTCCTAAGTCCAAGATGGGCATAGATATAGAAAAAGATTTTACTCCTGAATATATAATGATACCTGGTAAGAAAAAGATAGTGGATGCATTGAAAAAAGAAGCAGCTGATGTGGACAGCATATTCCTGGCAACAGATCCTGACAGAGAAGGAGAGGCGATAAGCTGGCATCTTGCCAATCTTTTAAGCAAGAAGAAAAAAATCTACAGGATTGCGTTTCATGAAATTACAAAGACTGCAATAGAAGCAGCGATTAGTAAACCTGGCAAAATAGATATGAACATGGTAGATGCTCAGCAAACAAGAAGGACTCTGGATAGGCTGGTGGGTTATAGCATCAGCCCGTTATTATGGAGAAAAGTTGGCAGGGGCCTTTCAGCAGGCAGAGTCCAGTCAGTTGCAGTGAGACTTGTAGTGGACAGAGAGAATGAAATTCGCGTTTTTATACCTGAAGAATACTGGGACATAGAGGCAGAGCTCAAAAAGAAGGATGTAGGAAATTCTAAATTTATTGCCAAGCTAGACAAGATAGAAGATAAAAAAATAGACCTTAAGGATCAAAGCAATTCGATGAGTCTGGTAGCTGAACTTGAAAAGGAAAAATTTATAGTTGAGAAAGTTGAGAAAAAGGAAAAAAGAAAATACGCCCAGCCACCTTTTATAACATCCAAACTTCAACAGGAGGCATTTTATAAACTCAGATTCCAGGCCGTTAAAACAATGAAGGTGGCACAGCAATTATATGAAGGTTTGCCTATAGGAAGCGAGGGAAACGTAGGCCTTATAACTTACATGCGTACAGACGCTGTTAAGTTATCAAAGGAATCGCAGGATTTTGCAAAGAGCTATATACTTGAAAAATATGGCCCTGAATTTGTGCCCAATACTCCAAATGTGTATAAATCAAAGAAAAGCGCTCAAGAGGCTCATGAAGCAATAAGGCCTGCATTGCCGCTAAGAGAGCCAAGCAGTATACAAGAATTTCTTACAGTAGACCAGTATAAGCTTTATACATTAATATGGAACCGCTTCATATCCAGCCAGATGACGCCTGCTGTGTTCAACGTAGTTAGCGTTGTGATAAGAGCGGGCAGATGTATTTTTAAAGCCAATGGTTCCCAGAAGGTGTTCCAGGGTTTTAGTGTTGTTTACGAGGAAAATGAAGAAGAGAAAGAGGAAGAAAAAATTCTTCCTTCTTTAGAGGCGGGAGAAATTTTGGACCTTTTAAAACTTGATCCAAGTCAGCATTTTACAAAACCTCCTCCAAGATATTCAGACGCTTCTCTTGTAAAAGCCTTAGAAGAAGACGGGATCGGAAGGCCGAGCACGTATGCGCCTATTATCCAAACTATTATTGCCCGCAATTATGTAAAAAGAAAAGAGGGATACTTTTGTCCTTCTGATCTGGGCATGGTGGTGACAGATCTTTTAATCAAGAGCTTCCCTAAAATTCTGGATATGGAATTTACAGCCAAAATGGAAGAAGAGCTGGATGAGATAGAAGAAGGAAGGCAAAAAAGCGCGGAGGTTCTCAAGAGATTTTATGCGCCTTTTGAAAAGGATATGGAACATGCAAAATTGAATATGCGCAAAGTAAAAGGTGAAGCTGTAAAAACTTCAGATATTTGTGAAACATGCGGCAAGCCTATGGTCATAAAGTGGGGCAGGCTTGGAAGATTTTTAAGCTGTTCTGACTTTCCCAACTGTAGGTTTGCTAAAGCCATATCTACTGGAGTTAAATGTCCTGAGCCTAACTGTGAAGGAACACTTGTTGAACGCCGCTCAAAAGGAGGCAGGCATTTTTACGGTTGTTCCAAATATCCAAATTGCCATCATATATCCCGCAGGCTTCCTTCCCAGGACGGTGAAGATAGCGCAGCACTAGAGGGAGAAGATGCTTGATAGATTTGTCCATAAATTTATAAATTATCTTGAGATTGAAAAAAACGCCTCAGGCCATACTGTAACCAACTACAATATAGACCTCAGGGAATTCAGTGAATCAATAAAAGATAAACCTATAGAACAAATTACTCATCTGGATGTGAGGCTTTTTTTGGCTAGGCTGAAAGAGAAGAATTTTTCAAAACGTTCTGTAGCCAGAAAAATGGCCTGCCTCAGGAGTTTTTTCAAATTTCTTTACAGGGAAGGATATATAAAAGCCAATCCCGCAGCAAGCCTTTCAACTCCCAAGATAGATAAGAAGTTACCTTTATTTTTAAGCGCAGATGATGCTGTAAAACTCCTGGAATCTCCTGATCCTAGCGATGATATGGGTCTCAGGGACATGGCAATTCTCGAAACGCTTTATTCAACAGGCATAAGGGTTAGTGAGCTTGTGGGTCTGGATAAAGAAGATATTGATTTTATAAGCGGGGTTTTGAAGGTGGCTGGAAAAGGCAAGAAAGAAAGGCTTGTGCCCATAGGAGACAAGGCGTTAAGGACTATTAAAGCTTATTTTGAAAAGATTAAGGTGACTGATATAAATGAAAAAAAACCAGTATTTCTTAATAAGAGTAAGCGCCGTGTAAGCGATAGAGCTGTAAGGCGGATAGTTGATAAATATATACGGAAAACCAGTCTTAATGAGAATATTTCTCCGCATTCATTGAGGCATTCTTTTGCAACCCATATGCTGGATGGGGGGGCGGATTTAAGGAGCGTGCAGGAACTTTTGGGGCATGCAAATCTTTCCACTACGCAGATATATACGCATGTAACCACTGAAAGGTTGAAGGCAATCTACGAAAAAGTCCATCCAAGGGCATAAAATCATGAAAAAAGCTGTTGTGTTATTATCAGGCGGAATGGATTCAGCCGTTACTCTTTTTATTGCAAAAAGATCCGGATACAAGACAAACTGCCTTACATTTGACTATGGTCAACGTCATAAAAAAGAGATCTTATTTGCTAAACACCTGGCTAAGGCTGCAAAATCTCAGCACATTACTTTAAAAATATCCCTGCCTTGGAAAAAAAGTGCGCTCCTGGATAAAAATATCAAGGTCCCTGAAAATAGAAATATTTCAGGAAAAGAAAAAATTCCAGCTACCTATGTCCCAGCCAGGAATACTATTTTTTTGAGCTTTGCGCTTTCTTACGCTGAGGCGATAGGCGCGAACGCAGTTTTTATAGGAGCGAACGCAGTAGATTTTTCAGGTTATCCTGACTGCAGGCCTGAATATTATAAGATTTTTAATAAATTGTTTAAAAAAGCTACAAAACTAAAAGGTATAAAGATAGTTGCGCCATTATTGCACAAGACGAAAGAAGAGATTGTGAAGCTTGGCAAACAGCTTGGCGTAGATTTTAATCTTACATGGTCTTGTTATAAAGGCGGGCGAAAACCATGCGGAGTATGCGATGCCTGCAGGCTGCGGAAAAAAGGGCTTCAAGCCGCAACATCTTGACACTCTGACAATGTTAGTTTTGTCAACATTATGGGTATAAGGGCTAGGATTTTAGAGATATTTAGTTCTATTCAGGGGGAAGGGGTGTAT
>JAPLMC010000032.1 GCA_026387215.1 Candidatus Omnitrophota bacterium | reverse complement strand
TAGCTATATTCTTATAGTTAGTTAATTCTTGTCCACCTGTCAGGTGAGCCAATTCTGGCTCACCTGACAGGTGGATAGATATGTCTTTATTTAAACTAAATAGATAATCTAAATACTGAGTCGTGTCTATTTTAGACTGTTCATATTCTAGTTCTTTAGTATCTATATCTAAAAGAGCCTTTGAATATATCCTTGGCTTTAATTTATCTAAGGCCTCTTTAACCTGCCGTATAAAAGTTAAAGCATTTGGAGAAAACTTCATGATTTTATTAAATTCTACGATATGCTGAAAATATGTATCTTGATCTTCTATGCCCCATATGGGTAAATCTGGATATTTTGTTATAGACAAATATTCTTCTCCTGTAAGTTCTCCTGAATTTACAAAAGCTCTTGCGACTTTTTCTTTTAATTCTTTATCCGAAAGGCTGGATACGGAGCTTGTATCTACTATTCCACTAGCTCCTTCTGAACACACTAAACTTAAATCATAGTCTTTAATTAGAGTTTCTAGAATTTTGGCTAAGTTAAAGCTTGCTTCAGAGTTAGCGTGTAAATCCTGTATATGGATTATAGTAGCTTTAGAATCAGGCGAAGCATAAGAATCTACTACTTTTCCAATAGTATTTGGGATATATATACATGCTATATTATTTATATAAGAGACTTTTAAGCTATTACTTAAGTCTTCACGATATATAGTATCTTTTATATTTTTATTATTAGTTTTATGGGATATGGCATCTTTTATGTTATTTAGGCTTTGTTCATTTTGAGAGCTTACAACATCTTGATTTACTTTTTTATTCTTAAATAGGCTTCTAGAGGCGTATTGTTTTCTTTGAATAGGAGTAAAATCAGTAGCCCAGGCTATATCGTATGTAAGAAAAGCTGCTACCATAACCACTGATATTATTTTAATCCATGTTTTACATTGCCAGTCTAACATTAATTCTTCTCCTAGATGCCAAACAACTTGACAAATCAACAATGTCAGATTGTCAAGTTGTTGTAGAACAACAACTGTTACAAAAATATCCAGGGCATGTCTCTTTAGTGACATAGGCCTGCCATGGGAGAGAGGCCCTATTCAGTAAGAGGCAATGCCCCAGATATATCATTAGAACATAATAATAAAGCCAGGCATTATTGATTATAATTACCTGGCTTATCTTGTTAATTATTGAGGTTCCCATGGCTAATCTACCTTGATTTTAAGTAGTTTTATGCTACTTTTACTTTGTTTAAGAGACTTATAATTCTTTTATAATCTATGTAATAAGTATATATGACATATTGATAATTGTCAAGGTATCTAATACAAATTGTAATCTTAGACTAGATTTTTAAGGTTTCGTAGGCTTTTTTCGCGTTTACATTTTCATGAACAATGCTTCTTACTGCTTTTATCATGCCTACAGGATCTTGGGATTGAAAGATATTCCTTCCCATATCAACGCCAGCTGCTCCGTCTCTTACAGCATTATAAGCCAGTTCCAAAGCATCTTTTTCAGGTATTTTCTTGCCGCCAGCAATAACTACAGGAACAGGACAGCTTTTTATCACTTTTTCAAAATCTTCGCAGTAATAAGTTTTTACCATATGCGCGCCAAGTTCAGCTGCGATTCTGCAGGCAAGGCTTAGATATTTAGCATCCCTTGCCATTTCTTTACCTACTGCAGTAACAGCAAGAACTGGAATACCGTATTCTTCGCATTCATTTATCATAGTAGCAAGGTTTTTCAAGGTTTGGTGTTCGTATTTCCCGCCCACATATATTGAAAGCGCCACTGCCGAGACATTAAGCCGCACGGCATCTTTTACTGAAACAGTTATTGTTTCATTTGAAAGATCATCTCCTATAATGCTATTTCCCCCTGATACCCTTAAGACAATAGGAATGGAGATTTTGGAATCCACCGATGTGCGCAACATGCCTCTGGTGAGCATCAATGAATCAGCATAGGGTAATAATTCAGCGATTATTTTACGCGGCTCTTCATCAAGCCCTGTTGTAGGCCCTAAAAAATAACCATGGTCAACTGCAAGCATTACAGTCTTGCCCGTCTTAGGCTTTATTATCTGCGAAATCCTATTTTTCATCCCCCAATCCATAAAATCCTCCTCATCGCTGCGGTTCTATTATAACCTTTATTGATTCTTTTGCCTCGCTAACAAGTTTAAAACCCTTTTGAATTTCATTCAAGCCAAGACAATGTGTAATCATACTTTTTACATTTACTTTTTTATCGCGGATAAGTTCAAGCGCGTCCAGATGTTCCTGGGGATTTGCTGCATAACTGGATGTAAGCGTTACTTCATTTTTCCAGAAAAACTCATTTACAGATAATAAGAAGGTAAGTCCTTCTTTAGTTGAAGCAAAAAATAAAATTGTGCCTCCACGGTCTACTGACTTAAGCGCCTGTTCAATAGCTGGTTTTGCGCCTGTGCATAAAATAACTAGGTCAGCCAGAGCGTTATCATTAAATTTCTTTACCTTTTCAGATATATTCTCCTTAGCGTTTATGGTTAAATCCGCCCCGAATTGAGAAGCCATTTTTAACCTATAATCATTTATATCAGTGGCTATTATTTTTCCAAATGAACGCGCCTTTGCCAACTGAATATGTAAAAGTCCTGAAATGCCGCTGCCTATAATCAAAACTGTCTGGCCTTTTTTATATCCTGAGCGTTTTTGGCTGCGCAAGACACAGGCCAACGGCTCTATAAAAGTCGCTTCTTCAAAAGATACATCTTCCGGCAATAAATATACTCCTCCTTTTTCGACATTTATTGCAGGTATTCTCAAAAATTCCGAAAAGCCTCCAGGGTCAAAGCTTGTCTTACGAAGCGTATCGCAGACTGTATGATGGCCCGCCAGGCAATAATGGCAAGCATTGCATGGGACATGATGCGATGCAGAGATTCTGTCGCCTATCTTGTATTTTTTTACGATCCCTCCTATCTCCGCGATTTCGCCTGCTATTTCATGGCCTAAAACAAGAGGCACCCTATTGCGGCGATACCATTCAACTACATCTGTGCCGCATATGCCGCTTGAGTTTACTTTAACGAGAAGTTCACCAGGCCCTATTTTTGGCTTTGGTTTTTCTTCCACGCGCACATCGTTATTGCTGTAATACATCCCTACTCGCATAATGGCGTAATTTTATCACAATCTTCAAGCATAATCAAGGAGCCTATGCTAATGGCTCTTGAGCTATCACTAAAGGGTAACACCTTACAACTTCATTATTTAATAAAACTTCTATCTGGTATTTTCCAGGTTCATGGAATACTATATTCATAAATTTCGATATTACTGTATGACTAGACTCTATCGCCTTAAGCTCAAAACTCACATCCTTTGTCTCTACTGCAACCTTGTTATCTTTTGAACTCATAATTCTTGTCTTTTCTGTAAAATTGCCCATGCCTTTAATCCACCTGTTGGCAATAAATAGCTCGTTATGGGTAACTGGAAAATTTTTGGCGCCTATTACCTCAAATATGCCTATGAACATCATTTTCCCGTTGTCTTCTCTTCTTATACTGTCACACACTATAGAAAATTGCAAATCAGGTTTTATTAAACTGTTATTATCCATTTTTTCCTCTCTCTCACCATTTAAAGGCTACGCCGCCGCCAACAAAACGTTCGTCATCCTTAAGCTTAGATTCTATATATATCAAGCCATTTTTGTCAAACATTTCTTTTGTAAATCTCAAAGTCACTCCGCCTTCTTCAAC
Source organism: Candidatus Omnitrophota bacterium (assembly GCA_026387215.1). Taxonomy (GTDB): domain Bacteria; phylum Omnitrophota; class Gorgyraeia; order Gorgyraeales; family Gorgyraeaceae; genus UBA10183. The sequence continues at coordinate 16,212 of JAPLMC010000032.1, read as the reverse complement.
GTCAGATGTTTCCAAAATAAGCTCTTCAGTCTTACTAATTTTCCATTTGCCTGACAAAATAATTTTCCTGCGCAGCTTCTTTGCATTAGAAATGCCTATGCCCACATCAAATGTTACATAAGTTTCCTTGCCCTTCGGAGCCAATGCGCCCAAGGAAGATTTAAAACTAAATCCTGAATTCAATTTCTTATCCAGCATATAGCTGATCCTGCGTTTACCGGCAATATCCCAGTGACCTTTAAAAGTAATAACATTAGAATCTTTGTCGCACCTGTAAACTATCTCATTATTTTTATTTATATCCCAAGCGCCAAATAAAATTAAGCTATCTGTATCTCCCATATCTTTTTCAACTCCGAATGTAAGCCTGTATATAAGTTAAACTTTTATCTTCCCTAACCTTTGAACTTACTAATAATGACATCTCATTGCTTTTTGCATCTATTATTTTAGCCTTTAAGGCAAGTCTGTTTCCTTCGCACTGATTATTCCATTTATCCAGCGTAACTATGAGATTATGGCCTTTATCTAAAGAATATCTGCCTGAAAACTTTATCTTTTGCGGGACATCTATGCCTTGGGACTTATTGACTTCATAGAAAAGCGCATTATTTTTACCTATCATGAATTTTCCGTAAACCACTTGGCGAAATTTCTTAACCACAGATCTCCTGTCGCCAGGCAAATTACTCACGATAAGTCTATTAAACGGATCTATCTCATAAAAAACCTTTTTCACATAACCTCCAACAACTTGACAAAACTTACAATGTCAATTTTGTCAACTTTATATCGCCTGGACCAAGATATAATCTTGACACTCTGACAATGACGGTTTTGTAAAGTTTATACCGTAATAATCTTGACACTCTAACAATGTCACATTTGTCAAGTTTATGCGCGATTACAATAAAAAAGCTGTTATGCCTCCTAAAACAGCCACATCTTCCGTTGGAAAGATATTTTTTATCTCCGGATTAAAAAGCATATTGCAATCTGCGGAAAACTCTTCATCCTTTGCCCATAGAATGATGGCTATTTTTATTTTCGGGAATGCATTTATTGATATGCCTGCAGTCCCTGTATCTATTTTTTTTGCGTCAAAAGACTTGGCCCCTTCAAATATACCCATAGGATTATTTTCATATTTTTTTAAAATAGGCTCTATTGCCCTATTTTTAAATGCTGGGAAATACGCTTCTCCGCCATCCAATTCTTTAAATGATATCCAGCTATTTTCGATTGTCTTCAAGACTCTGTTTTCATTTGCAAGATAATGAAGGATCAATAATTTATAATAATCTTTTGCCGGGGCATTGCTTGATACGGAAACAATATTCCTCTCCGAATAATCTATCTCATACTCACCATAGATCTCAAGACCTGGTCTTGCGCTCACTTGCCATTAATAAAAAACTTTTTCCAAACATAAGCCCTGCGCCTGAGCGGTCCGGCCCGCTAAAGGCCTGTGCTTTTTTTCCAAGATCTCTTTTACTCTTTCCGGCTTGAACCTACCTCTCCCTACCTCAATCAAAGTGCCTACAATGTTTCTAGCCATATTATATAAAAATCCATCTGCCTGGATGTAGATTTCCATAATAGGCGGCCTTGAAACTATTTCTATTTTTTTAACCGTCCGTATTGAGTATTTTTCTTTTTTATCACTAGCCTGAAATGACTTAAAATCTTTTTTGCCGATAAGATACGTGGCTGCTTTCTTCATTGCAGTTATATTAAGATCGTATGGTACAAACGCAGAATATTTCTCGAATAAAGGCGACCGCGATTTTCTGTTAACTATGGTATACCTGTATAATTTTCCTGTAGAATCTGTCCTGGAATGAAACTTCAAAGGAACTTCTTCTGCGAAAATTATTGAAATCCGGCGGCCTAAATAGCTATTTAGGCCATTTTTTATGTTGTATAAAGGAAGTTTTGAATCTACCCTGAAATTTGCAGTTTGCTCTTTTGCATGGACGCCTGAATCAGTCCTGGAAGCGCCTATAAGAGAAATTTTCTTACCAAAAAGTTTTTTAGCGGCTTTTTCAATCTCTCCCTGCACGGTTTTTAATCTTTTACCTGCAGTCTGCGGATTGCCTCTTGTGAGGCATTGCGTCTGCCACCCGTTAAAACATGCGCCGTCATATTCAATTATTAATTTGATATTACGCATTCTGCGATCTCGACAGCGTTTGTAGCAGCGCCTTTACGCAGATTATCAGATACTACCCAAAGCCATAACCCATTCTTTACAAACGGGTCTTTTCTTACGCGGCCTACAAAGACTTCGTCTCTGCCTTCTGTATCTTTTGGCATAGGGTACAGGTTATTCTGAGGATCGTCTACAAGTATTATGCCGCTGGAAGAAGAGAGAATCTTCTTAACCTCTTCGGGAGAAATGTTTTTATCAGTTTCAATATAAACAGACTCGGAATGCCCTGTTCTTACAGGCACTCTGACAGTGGTCGCGGAAATATTTATTTTATCATCATGCATGATCTTATGGGTCTCTTTTACCAGCTTCCACTCTTCGCTTGTATAATCAAAATCGCTGAATCCCCCTATATGCGGGAACACGTTATACGCCAGCTGCTGCGGCATCGCCCTATTATCCATTTCCACCTGAATACTGGAATATCCGCCTTCTGCAATCTTCGAGTTCTCTTCTTTTAATTGTTCAACAGCTGACTTGCCAGCTCCTGATGAAGCTTGCAAAGTAGTCACTATCACCCTTTTTAAGCCTGCTTTTTTATAAATAGGCCATAACGCAACGACCATTTGTATGGTAGAACAATTCGGGTTCGCTATTATGCCTTTATGTTTTTTCACGTCTTTAGCATTGACCTCCGGCACCACAAGCGGCACCTTGGGATCCATCCTGAAATCCGCGCCGTTATCAATTACAACAGCTCCTCTTTTTACCGCTTCGTTAGCGTAAGCGGTGGCTGCGCCCTTTTCTCCTTCTGTCCCTGCGAACAAAGCAATGTCTATCCCCTCAAACGCTTCATTAGAAATCGCCTGCACAGGATATGTAACGCCATCTACATTTATATTCCTTGCTGAGCGAGCTAAAACGCTTAATTTTCCAACCGGAAATTGTCTCTCTTTCAAAACCCTCAACATCTCTATCCCGACTACGCCTACTCCTACAACCGCAACATTATATTTTTTATTCATGTTCTCCGCCTATTCAATTTTAAACCTTAAACTTTTAAACCAGATTACAGGTTTTTCACTACCAAGTCTCCGACTTCTGTAGTGGAATACCCCATCTTACCGGCCGCCAATGATTTTAATTTTGTTTTCGCTATTTTTATAACAGCATCTTCTATCTGTTTTGCTGCTTTTTCTTCTTGTAAATTTTCCAGCATCATTCCGACTGCGCAAATAGCTGCCAGAGGATTAATAATATTTTTTCCTGTGTATTTTGGCGCTGAACCGCCTATAGGCTCAAACATTGAAACACCTTCCGGATTTATATTCCCACCTGCAGCAATTCCCATGCCACCCTGGATCATTGCGCCTAAATCAGTAATAATATCTCCAAACATATTGTCGGTCACAATTACGTCAAACCATTCCGGATTTTTTACAAACCACATTGTAGTGGCGTCCACATGAGCGTAGTCAGTAGCGATATCTTTATATTCGCTAACCACTTCATTAAAAGTCCTTTGCCACAAGTCCCAGGCAAATGTAAGAACGTTTGTCTTTCCGCAAAGCGTTAATTTCTTATCCTGATTTCTCTTCCTTGTATATTCAAAAGCATACCTGAGGCAGCGTTCAACACCTTTTCTTGTGTTATGAGAAATCTGAATTGCAATCTCTTCGCTAGTGCCTTTTTTCTGAAACTCGCCAAGCCCCTTATAAAGCCCTTCGGAATTTTCTCTCACTACTACAAAGTCGATATCTTCCGGTTTTTTATCTTTCAAAGGGCAGAAATCAGCATTGTAAAGTTTTACAGGCCTTAAATTAATATACTGATCCAGGGAAAACCTAAGTTTTAAAAGAATGCCCTGCTCAAGTATACCTGGCTTAACATCCGGATGCCCTATAGCTCCCAAATATATCGCATCCATCTTGGCAAGTTCTTTTAAAACAGAATTAGGAACAAGCTCTTTCGCTCTTAAATACCTGGCCCCGCCAAGGTCGTATTCTATGGTCTCATATTTAAATCCATGAATTTTACTTATTGCAGCTAATACTTTTAAGCCCTCCTTTACAACCTCAGGCCCTGTTCCGTCTCCGCCTATTACAGCTATCTTGTACCCTTTATTTTGTCCGCTTTGCATCTAACTTCCTCCTCTTTATCCATTTTAAAAGACCGCCGGATTTTATTATTTCCTGTATAAACTTTGGAAGCGATTTCGCTTTGTGTTCTTTATGCTCCGTAAGATTCATAACAGAACCGCTGCTCAAATCCACCTCTAAATAATCGCCCTCTTTTATTCCTCTTATATCTTCGATCTCCAGTATGGGAAGACCCATGTTTATCGCGTTCCTCAAAAATATCCTGGCGAAGCTTTCCGCGATTACGCATGAGATACCCGCGCCTTTTATTGAGATCTGCGCGTGTTCTCTTGAAGAGCGCCTTTTATTGAAATCTGCGCATGCTCCCTTGAAGATCCACATCCCAAATTCTTTCCCGCTACTATGATATCGCCTTTGGAAATCTTTTTTGAAAAATCCTTATCAATATCCTCCATACAATGAGAGCCTAATTCCTTCGGGTCGATTGTATTGAGATACCTTGCGGGAATTATTTCATCTGTGTTAACATCGTCTTTGAATTTCCAAACCTTGCCTTTAAATTTCATATTTACCTTTTAGGGCACACTAAAGTGTGCCCTACAATATTGTCGCAAAGGCCTTCATAAACAGGTAGGTTAAAACCTGCCTATTCTCGGCCTTTGCCTTTAAATCTCTTCTGGATGTGCAATCCTTCCTTTTATTGCGCTCGCTGCAGCTACTGCCGGGTTCGAGAGATAAACCTCGCTGTCAGGATGGCCCATCCTTCCCCTAAAATTCCTGTTTGTAGTAGCAATGGCTTTTTCTCCACTGGCAAGTATGCCTAAGTGGCCTCCAAGGCACGGGCCACAACTCGGAGTTGAAAAAACTCCTCCTGCATTTAAAAATATATCCGCCAAGCCTTCTTCAATTGCCTGGGAATAAATCTTCTGAGTCGCTGGAATAATTACCAGTCTCACTCTTGAATTCACTTTTTTGCCTTTTAAAATTTTAGCAGCTATTCTAAGGTCGGAAATTCTTCCGTTTGTGCACGAGCCAATAACAGACTGATCTATATTTATCTTTTTAAACTTGCTTACAGGAGCTGAATTGCTCGGTAAATGCGGGGCAGAAACCTGAGGTTCTATCTTGCTAACATCATACTCTATAACCTTGCGATATCTCGCTCCCTCGTCGCTTTTATAAAATACGCCTTTTACTTTTCTCCCATCGCTTTTTATATATTTTTCAGTAATTTCATCCGGCTCAATAATGCCTGATTTTCCTCCGGCTTCAATCGCCATATTGCACATACTAAATCTATCGTCCATAGGCAAGGTCTTTATAGCTTCGCCTGTAAATTCCATTGCCATATATAAAGCGCCGTCAACACCTATATCTCCGATAGTGTGCAAAATTAAGTCCTTCCCGCCAACCCATGGTTTTAATTTTCCGCTATATACAAATTTTATAGTTTCAGGAACTTTAAGCCATACGCATCCTGTTATAAAACCTGCCGCTAAATCAGTCGAGCCAATACCTGTTGAAAACGCCCCGAGCGCCCCGTATGTACAAGTATGGGAATCCGCTCCTATAATTAAATCGCCTGGGCCTACAAGCCCTATCTCAGGCAAAAGCGCATGTTCTACGCCCATTCTACCGACTTCAAAATAATTAATTATTTTATGTTTCTTCGCAAAATTAGCGAGTATCTTTGCCTGTTCCGCGCTTTTCTTATCTTTCGCAGGCGTAAAATGATCTGGCACAAGCGCAATCTTACGCCTATCAAATACTTTTTTAACTCCCGTTGCTTCAAATTCCTGTATCGCAATAGGCGCGGTAATATCATTCCCAAGCGCCAGGTCTATCTTCGCGTAAATAAAATCCCCGGACGCAATAGATTTCTTATCAGTATGGGCCAACAATATTTTTTCAGTAATTGTGTATGCCATATTTTAATAACCACCTTAACCGCGTAGGTTGCCTACGGCAACCTACGCGGTTTCTTATTTGATTAAATATCCATCGCTAGCGCATTTTCCGCGCAATCAGGAAATTTTATGCATTTAATGCATTCTGACCAAATCTTATGCGGCAATTCCGCATGTTCTATTCTTTTAAATCCGAGTTTTTCAAAAAATAAAGGCACATAAGTCAAAGCAAAAACTTTCTTTACCTTCAGCTTTCTCGCATCTTCTAGAGCATGTTTTACGAGCATTTCCCCTATGCCTTTTTTCTGATGAGACTCCTCTACGGCAAGCGATTTGACTTCCGCCAAATTCTCCCAAGCAACATGAAGAGCGCAACAACCTAAAATCTTCCCTATTTCTTCATAAACAAAAAAATCCCTAATGTTCTCGTAGAGCTCATTTAATGACCTAGGTAGCATGCGGTCCTGTTTTGCGTAGAAATTTATAATCTCCTGTATATCTTTTATATCGTCTATCGTAGCTTTTCTAATCATAGATACCATTAAGAAACCGCGTAGGTTGCCGTAGGCAACCTACGCGGTTGAGATGTCACTATAATACCATACCCTTAGGTATAACCACTATTCCAGACTCAGTTACAGTAAATCTTTTTCTGTCTTCCTCCAGATTATATCCGATCTCCATCTTTTGCGGCACTATTACATTTTTATCTATAATTGCTCTTTTGACTTTAGCGTACCTTCCTATGTCCACGCCTTCCATAAGTATTGAATCGCTAACCTCTGAAAAACTATTTATCCGAACAATGCAACCATTTGATATGATTGAATTCAAGGCCATGCCTATTCTATCATTATCCTTTTCTGCCCAAACTGTTTTTGCAGGTCCGTACTGCTCCTGATATGTCCTGAAAGGCCAATCTCTATCATATAGGTTCATTGGAGGTATAACTTGTATTAAATCCATATTTGCTTCAAAATACGCATCGATATTTCCTGCATCCTTCCAATACATGGGCTCATTTTTTTCTTTATCCTTAAAATTATACGCATACACCTTATTCGAAGAAAGCATCAAAGGAATAATATTTTTTGCAAAATCATGGCTTGATTTCTCGTCCTTTGCATTTTTTTCAAGAACCTTCTCAAGCGCTTCAGTATTAAATATATAAATACCCATTGAGGCACATACAAATTTTCCGTCGCTTATTTTTTCAATTTGTTTCTTTGGCTTTTCTATAAGATTTTTGACTCTTGAATCTTTATCAACCTCGCATATCCCAAATTCTCCTGCCTTTTCTTTCGGAACATCTATTACGCTTATAGTAAGATCTGCTTGCTTTTCTTTATGAAACTCTATCATCTCCCTATAATCCATTTTATAAACATGGTCTCCTGCCAAAATCAGCACATATTTAGGCTTCTCATCTTTAATAGCATATATATTCTGATAAACTGAATCAGCTGTGCCCTTGTACCAGTGTTCATCTACTCTTTGCTGCGCTGGAATAGCATCTACATACTCGTCCAATTCCCCATTCAGAACATTCCACCCTCTCGAGATATGCATTGTAAGAGAATACGATTTATACTGCGTAAGAACATGTATTTTCCTAAGTCCTGAATTAATACAATTTGAAAGCGTAAAATCTATTATCCTATATATGCCTCCAAAAGGCACAGCAGGCTTTGCCCTGTCTTTGGTAAGAGGATAAAGTCTTTCTCCTTTTCCCCCAGCCATTATAAAAGTCAAAGCATTTCGCATAAGGAATTTATTATACAATAATCCTGAATAAAATGCAAATTTTAATGTTGGGCTATCAGTGTCAACTGTTCTAGTTTAGTTTTTATGTCTTTATCCTCTGGATTTATTAATAACCCCTTTTGTAAAATTTTTCTTGCCTCATCCCAATCCTTCATTTTAGCATATGCAGATCCAAGATTTTTATATGATAAAATATATTTGGAATCGACCATTATAGCTTGTTTGTAATAAAATACAGCTTCCTTATGTAATCCTTTATATGCCAGCATACTGCCGAGGTTGTTATAAACCTCCGTTAATAAATTAGGGCTTAAAATCAGCGCCTTTTTGAATATCTTGATAGCTTTATTTATATCTCCTTTGTAATAATAACAAATTCCCAATCCATTGTAATTAGCAGCGATATGAGAATTTAATCGCAATGCAATCTTGTATTCATTTATAGCTTTATCCAAAATACCGCTCTCTCTAAAAAAATTTCCTAAACTTCTATGAGCATCTGAATTCTTTGGATATCTTTCAACAAGTTCCTGCCACAAAGCTAAGTTATTTTTCCATGCGACACTTTTTATAACAGTAACCATGGAATAAAACAATAGAAGCAGTATAACTATTTCTATTGTTACCCTTCGCACAGTATCTCTGGAAATAAAAGAAAAATTTACCTGCGTTAATTTAGATAGTATTATCGCTAATATAAAACAATACCCCACTGCCGGGATATATAAATAACGGCTTGCAATTATATTTGCTATAGGAATTATGTTGCATATTGGAAGCAGTGCGATAAAAAACCAGAATATGCCAAATGAAATTTCCTTTAATCGATTATGTATTTTAATGGCAATAAAAAAAATTGTCATAAGAATAGCTAATGAAAATATACTTTCTAAACTCAATACTGAACGCACAATCAGCTGTGGATCCGGTAAAGCATGATGTATATTTATCGGCACAAACAGCCAACCTATATAAATCGTAATCACCCTTAGCATAGTAAGAATGTTCGTATAAAAATTCCCACCTTGATACGAAAAATCTATCAAAGATGTATTAACATACCTTTTAAATAAAACCCAAATACATAAATACAATAAAGTGGCGAGAATATACCCTGCGTAACGGGTTTTTAAAGAATAAAAAATATTTTTCGTCTTATCTTTAGATACAAAAAAATAATCATATAATATAAGCAAAAAAGGCAAAGTAATAGCCATCTCTTTAGAAAAAAGAGCGAATAGGTAAAATATAATCGATCCAAGATAGCAATAAAATCTTTTTATTCCATTACAACAATCCAATTTGATATAAAAAATAAATGATAAAATAAAAAATAAAAATGTTAATAAATCTTCCCTAAATGATATGCAGTTCACAGCCTCTACATTGACCGGATGAACTGCAAATAGCAAAGAAGCAAGCAATGCGATTTTTTTGTTTTTTGCTATTAAACTAATAAAAAAATAAATCAACATCACATTCAAAACATGCAAAAATATATTCGTAAGATGATATCCGAAAGGATTAAGTTTCCAAATAGCATAGTCCAAAAAATAAGATGCTGTAACCAATGGGCGATATGTTATTTCTCCTGAACCTATATTGAATATTTCCAAATAAGCCAACTGTAATGGCGAGGTCATATAGGCCTTTGTAAAAATAGCGGGAAAATTTTTCCATGTTTTTACAAAATCATTCTGTACAATAACAGAAAAATCATCCATAACAAACATATTAAACAAGGAATTAAAGTATACTATTAATGTAACAATTCCTATTAACACAAGAACTCTAAAAGTATTATTTTTATAAAATGGAGCACTTTTCATTTTGGTTTTTTATCTAGAAAGCCGATGCTGGAGGTCAGTAACTCTTTTGTATAATCATGTTTGGGATTTATAAAAATAGCTTCGCATTGCCCTTCTTCAACAAATTTACCAGAACGCATAACTATTACCCTGTCACATACGCTGGCAATTATCCCAAGATCATGGCTTATAAATAGATAGGTAAGATTTTTTCTTTTCTGCAGCTCTATGAGGAGATTCAGAATCTGCGCCTGAATAGATATATCAAGGCTTGAGACAGGCTCATCACATATAATAAATTCCGGGTCAGTTGCAAGAGTCCTTGCAATACCTGCCCGCTGGCGTTCTCCACCTGAAAGCTCTGAAGGAAGCCTATTTAAATAGCTTTCTCCAAGCCCTACTGTTTCCAGAAGCTCTATTGTTTTATTTTTTCTTTCATGCCAAGAAACATTTTTATGGATACTATAAACCTCTTCTATTACTTCTCCTATCCTCATACTGGGATCCAAAGACGCATATGGATCTTGAAATATTATTTGCAGATCCTTACGCGCTTTTCTCATATCACCATTAGAGATTTTTAATAAATCCTTATTTTTATAAAAGATACTGCCTTTATCCGCATCAATAAGGCGCAATATTAATTTTGCAAGCGTGCTCTTCCCACACCCTGATTCTCCTACAAGTCCCAGCACCTCACCTTTAAAAATAGAGAAGCTAGCATTATCTACTGCAGTGACTTTATGTTTCTTGAAAGTTTTATGTAAACTATCTATTTTTAATAATTCCAGATGCATAGTCATCTTTGAATTTCGTTCGCCACAGAATTTTGACAGACAAAATTGGTTAAGGAATAATTACACTGAAACAATATAAGCTATTCTTATACAACGCGATACATGGTTGTCTGAAACCAATTCTAATTCAGGTTCTTTTTCTAAGCATTTATCTATTCTAAACCTGCACCTAGGATAAAATTTGCAGCCTTTGGGCAAATCAGAGAATAAAGGCGCCCTGCCTCCTATTGCATTAAAAAGTTTCTTTCTATGTTCAAATGACGGTATTGAATCTATAAGGCCGATCGTGTAAGGATGAGCCGGATTAGAACTAATTTTTTCTTTTGGCCCATATTCAACAATTTTTCCAGCATACATGATGCCAATCTTATCAGCTATACTGAAAACTATCCTGAGGTCATGGGATATAAATAAAATAGATAGATTCATTCTATTCTTAAGCTCTGCTATAAGGTCAAGTATCTGATGTTGGATAGTTACATCAAGCGCTGTAGTAGGCTCATCTAAAACTACTAAGCTTGGGTTAGAAGCTATTGCCATTGCTATCATTGCCCTTTGTTGCATACCTCCTGACAGTTCATGAGGATAAATATTTTTTTTACCAATTATTTTTTCTAGGCCAACACTTTTAAATAGCTCAACAATCTGGCTATTAGTATCTTTTTTATCTTCAAGCACTTCTTTTATCTGCTCATATATTGTAAAAACAGGATTTAAAGAACTAAATGGTTCTTGAAATACATACGAAATCTTTTTACCTCTTATTTTTCTTAACTCCTCAGGATCTAATTTTAATATATCCCTATCCTCTAATAAAATTTCTCCTGAGCTTATATTACCTTTTCTCTCAGGTATAAGTTTTGTTATACTCAAACCTACTGTAGTTTTACCACAGCCTGATTCGCCTATAATCCCCACGCACTCTCCTTTATTAATATACAAGTCGACCCCGCGTACAACTTCTATGTTTCCATAATCAACTTTTAGATTTTTTATCTGCAACAGCATATGTTTTATCTGGGCAACCTGCCAGGTTGACCATAGGTTTATGATTTTAAAAGCTTTTCTCTTATTCCCTCACCTAGTAAATTATACCCCAATACTGTTATAAAAATCGCCAAACCTGGAAACACCATCATCCACCAGCCAGCTCCCATGACAGCTTTCCCTTCACTAAGGATATTGCCCCAGCTTGGTGTAGGCGGTTGAACGCCTATACCCAAAAAGCTCAAACTGGATTCTACTAAAATAGCGCCCGCTATCCCAAGAGTTACGCTTACCAATACAGGAGCCATTGCATTCGGAATAAGATGCCGAGCTATTATTCTAAGGTCACTTGCGCCTATCGCTCTTTCAGCGTATATAAAATCTCTTTCCTTTAAACTTAATATCTCTGCGCGCATAAGCCGCGCCATACCCATCCAACTTGTAGCGCCTATTATTATCATTATATTGATTATGCTTGGCTCTAGCAGCGCAATTACAGCAAGTATCAGAAAAAATGTAGGAAAGCAAAGCATTATATCTATGAATCTCATAATAATAACGTCTACCCATTTACCGTAATAACCCGCCATTGCGCCAAGAGCTATACCTATCAGGCTAGCAATGCCAACTGCTATGAAGCCTACCATTAAAGATATTCTAGTCCCATAAACCATCCTAGAAAACAGGTCCCTTCCTAGGCTATCTGTCCCGAAAATATGCGAATAAGAAGGAGCTGTAAGTATATTTTTAATATCAATCTGCCCTGGATTATAAGGCGCTATTATAGGCGCAAAGATAGCGATCACCATAAAAAATCCAACAATGCAAAGCCCAAATACAGTTAATTTATTCATATTCCAATCCTTGTCTCAAGTAACAGGTATCATGTTTTTTATGCTTTTACCTGTTACCTGATACCTGCTGCCTGTTACATAATATTATTCCAACTTTATACGCGGATCAACAGCTGCATATGAGATATCTGCTAATAGGTTTCCTAAAAGCGTGAGAATAGCTCCAATTACCAGAACCCCCATTATTACAGGATAATCTCTTGCCATTACTGACTCATAAAAAAGCCTACCCATGCCTGGGATGCTAAATATAGATTCAAAAATAACACTGCCTCCAATAAGCCCTGGCACAGATAACCCAAGTATGGTTACAACAGGTAAAAGTGCGTTTTTCAACGCGTGCTTATAAAGAACTTCTTTTTCTGTCAAGCCTTTTGCCCTAGCAGTCCGGATATAATCCTGTTTTAAAACATTCAACATGCTGCTTCTCATATACCGCGAAATTCCTGCAAGGCCTCCGAAAGCTGAAACAAGCACTGGCAAAACAAGGTGTTTTGATATATCAATGGCTTTCTCAAGAAATCCAAATTTTTCAAATTCTAAAGACTTTATGCCAGATATCGGCAATAACCCCCATCTTACGCCTATAAAATCCATAAGTATAAGACTCAGCCAGAAAGTCGGAGCTGCAAAACCTATAAATACAAAAACTGTCATAAATTTATCGTAAAAACTTCCTTCTTTAACCGCTGAAATTACGCCTATCGGTATACCAATTAATAATATCAGAACAATTGAGATCAGCTCTATTGTAAGAGTAATAGGAATACGCTCTAGTATCTTCTGCATCACAGGCCTTGAATCCATAAAAGAAATACCAAAATCAAGCCTTACAACTCTTTTTAGCCATTCAATATATTGAATGGCTAGCGGCTTATCCAAGCCATATAAATGAGATATCCTTTCTCTGGCCTCCATTGAAACCTTTGGGTTAAACTGCGCCTCTAGATCAGTGGGTTTTCCTGGCGCAATATGTATGACGATAAAAGTAACAACAGTTATGCCAAACAAAAGAAAAATCAGACCCATTATTCTTTTTAAAATAAACTTGTTCATTTCAGCCCTAGGCCTTTATAATTTTTATATTCTCTTAAATTTTCCAAAAATTTAACCGGGATTGTAAATCCTAGTTCTATAGCCTTATCGCAATATTTAATAGCTAAACTATACTGTTTTTCATAAAAACATGCCTTAGATAAACAGAAATATGCAGTTGCGTATTCTGGATTAATCTTCAGAGCCTTCCTGAACATAGCTATAGCTTCTTTTTTTCTGCCTGCGTTATTATATACAATGCCAAGGCTAATATATACTGGAGAAGCATTTGGATTTACGGCCAAAGCTTTTTTATATGAGGCTACTGCTTTTTCATTTTTGCCAATATTTATGTACGCATTGCCAAGATTAACATATAATCTCCAGTCATCCGGAGCGTATTTTATAGTCTTGTTATAAAAATCTACAGGCGTTCTCCAGTATTTATTCTGTTTAATCGTCAGATAAGAATAAAAAACCAACAGTCCTATAATTAACGCCATACCCGCTGCATGAAACCTTTTAATCCTGTATACGCTACTCAGGCTACCTGACAATATCATAAAAAAACCTACAGATGGTATATAAAGCCAGTGCTCGCTCATATATGCATTAACAGGATATAAATTAGAAACTGGCAGAAGCGCTATCAAAAACCAGAGTATGGAAAAAACAATGATTCTTTTCCGATTCTTATTCTTCAGAACGTAAAATAAAAGAAAAACCAGCGCTATAATACCTGCAATAGCCTTCGGGTCGGTTAAATTAAATAGTTTTATTCCATATCCCATATGAAGCCAAAACGGCAATATTAAAAGCCTTATGTAACTAGCTACAGCTACAAAAAAACCTGGCAGCCGCTGAAAAAAAGTCGTATAGGAATTTACTGGAGGTAGAATAAAAATAATTAATGCAATATAAATAAAACTAACTATTAAAAAAGTAAAAAAATCCTTAAGTCTAATCTTCTCCTTGAAAACACAATGATAGGCTAACAATAACAGCGGCAGGATTAAGGTTGTTTCTCTGGATAAAAGAGCTCCTATATACGACAAAATCATAAGTATATAAAAGCTTATCTTTCCTGCGTAAACTCTTTTTATATAAAAGATGAAAGAAAGGAGCATAAAAATACCAGCCAGCGAATCCGAGCGGCCTGATATATAAGCAACAGCTTCAGTATGAACAGGGTGAACAACAAAAAACATACTTGCGAGCAAAGCAATAAACGCATCTTTGCAAAGGATGCTGACCAACCAGTAAAGTAGCAAAGCCGTTAAAATATGGAGCAATATACTTGTAAGATGGTAGCCTCTGAAATTCAGCTTCCATACAGAATAATCTGCCGCATAAGTGATCATCTGAAATGGACGATAAAAAATAGGTTTTGCAATATTGGTTGAATCGTTAACAAAAAAATTTTCCATATTGTGCAAGCTGCGTATATTTACATTATCTTTTATCAGGGCGTCATCATCCCATATAAACTTGCCGTTTAAAGAATTGGCGTATACAAGGAAGCCTAAGAATATTATTAAAAGCATATATACCCAATTTTTAGCTTCTTTATCGTATATATCTTTGCTCATTTTTTGGCACGTACCACTTAATAAAGTTATGTCCTATACCACCAGGTCCTACTTCTATGCCTTTAAACCTGGAGTGTAAAATAGGTAAGGCGTCCGGAGCATATAAAAATAGATAAGGCTGTTCGTCGTATAAAATTTCATGTATCCTGTGATATATTTTCTTCCGTTCTTCTTGATCGAATGTCCGCCTGCCTTCCAAAAGCAATCTGTCCACCTCTTCATTGGAATAACCTATAAAATTAAACTCTCCTTGTTTTGTTTTTGACGAATGCCATATGTCATATATGTCAGGATCCAGAGACAGGCCCCAGCCTAAAAGAATAGCCTCAAACCGTCTCTTATCTATAAATTCGCTCACAAATGCGCTCCACTCTATTATCTTTATCTTGACTTCAATCCCAACTTCTTTAAGTCTCCTTTGTATTATCTCCAGGACCATCTTGCGTTCATCATTGCCTTGATTGGTAATAACTGTGAATATAAATTTTATCCCATCTTTTTCTAAAATGCCGTCTCCGTCCTTATCCAGCCAGCCAGCATCTCTTAAAAGCTCCTTCGCTTTTTCAGGGTTATACTCAAGAGGTTTTACGTCTTTATTATACGCCCATGAATTCGCTATAAAAGGTCCTGTAGAAACCCTGCCAAGCCCAAGAAGCACCCCGTTTATAATCTCCTCTTTATTTACAGCATAATTTATAGCTCTTCTTACATTCACATCTTTAAATTTAGGGTCATTTAAATTATAGCCCATGTAAGTATAACCAAAACTCGGAAAATTAAACCTCTGAAAATTCTTTTTGAAAAATTCCGTCTCTGTCTGGCGCCTAAATTGTATAGGCGTTAAAGATGTATAATCAACTGCCTGAGCCCTTAATTCAAGAAACATTGCGGCAGTGTCAGGTATAATCCTATAGATATACCGGTTTATACAAGGCCTGCCTTCAAAATAATCGTGGTTTGAAACCAACTCCACTTTCTCGCCGGTTTTCCATAATTTAAATTTATACGGCCCTGTTCCGATAGGATTTCTTGCAAATTTAGTGGTATTAAGGTCTTCCTTTTCTAATAAATGGCTAGGCATGATATTCATGCCCCAACTCGCAAGTCCTGGAGAAAAAGGCTCTTTGTAAAAAACCTTTAATGTATAATCGTCTACAATTTCAAGGCTTTTAACCATCTGAAAATCCCCGCCATATGGAGTCCTTACCTTCGGGTCAATC
>JAPLMC010000085.1 GCA_026387215.1 Candidatus Omnitrophota bacterium | reverse complement strand
CGCCGGATTCCCTGGGGCCTGAATCGTTTTATACTGCTAATGTTGAATCAAGAGCTGATGTAAGGGCTTATGATTTTGCGACAGGCGTAGCTGAAAAACAGGCGTATATAGCAAAGACAGCCTTGCTTCCAACAGTAACATTGGAAGGCAATTATTACGAGAGGCGCAATACAACCCCTCTAGATGTTACCTGGTCCACTGTTCTTAAAATTAGCGTGCCTATTTTTGAAGGAACAACTACGTATGGAAATATTAAACAAGCGAATGCTAAATCCCGCGAGGCAGAATTAATATACAAACGCGCAAAACGCCTGGCAATTCAGAATGTGCATGATTCTTATGTCAGGGCTTATTCAGCCGTACTTATGTCTAAGGCTATGGAAAAGGCTTTGAAGTCCGCGGAATTAAATTATTCTTTGCAAAAAGATGATTATAAAAATAATCTTGTCTCCAATCTTGACGTATTGACGGCGATTCAGGGTTTCGCGGATACGCGCAGAAGTTATATGCACACGTTTTACGAAAAAAAACGCATGTACTGGCAACTCGAGGCGGCAGCGGGAAATATCATAGAGGATAAGATAAAATGACGCTTTCTGATATAGCGATTAAAAACCCGGTCTTTTCATGGATGCTGATGTTCGGGCTTATATTGTTCGGGCTTATAAGTTTTAATATGCTGGGCGTGAGCCAGCTACCTGATGTTGACTTCCCGGTTATTTCTGTGAATCTTACTTGGGAAGGCGCTGCGCCAGAGGTCATGGAATCAGATGTGGTGGATGTTGTAGAAGGCGCAATAATGGGAGTCCAGGGTGTGCGTGATGTCTCATCTCAGATACGGCAAGGGAGCGCGAATGTTACAGTTGAATTTGAGCTTGACAGAAATATTGATGTAGCTATGCAGGATATTCAGACAAAGATAGATCAGGCGCAGAAAAATTTTCCTAAAGATATGGATCCCGCGGTTGTGACCAAAACCAATCCTGATGACCAGCCTATTATATTTCTTTCAATATATTCTGATAAGATGTCGTTGCGTGATTTGATGACATATGTTCAAAATCACGTGAAAGACAAGTTTTCCACTATCAGCGGAGTTGGCGAAATATTTTTGGGCGGATTTGTAGATAGAAACCTTCGCATATGGGTAGATGCGGATAAACTGGACCAGTATCAGCTGACAGTTGGAGATATTATTAACGCGGTGCAGGAAGAACATCAGGAAATGCCTGCAGGCCGTATTGAAGCCAAGGAAAAAGAGTTCAATGTTCGCGTTATGGGTGAAGCTTTGACTACCGAAGAATTTGAAAATATTCTGATTCCGAAACGCGCAGGACAGCCTGTTTATAAACCGATTTATCTAAAAGATGTTGCTAGTATTGAAGATGGGCTTGCAGATATAAGGCGAATTGTGCGTAGCTCTGGAAAAACAGCTATTGGTATGGGTATTCGTAAACAGCGCGGAGCTAATGAAGTTGAAGTAGCGCATAAGGTTTTAAAGCGGCTTGAAGAAATCAGAAGAACGCTTCCTGAAGGCATGCAAGCAACTGTGCGTTTTAACCGCACAAAATTCAGCGAGGATTCAATTCATGAATTGACATTTACTCTCTTGCTTTCAGCGCTTCTTACATCCCTTATTTGCTGGCTTTTTCTGGGTTCATGGAGCGCTACATTAAATATTTTGCTTGCTATTCCCACATCTATTTTGGGCTCGTTTATTGTGATATATTTTTTAAAATTTACGCTTAATACTTTTACTGTTCTTGGGCTTTCTCTCGCTATTGGTATTGTTGTAGACGACGCTATTATGGTTTTGGAAAATATTGTGCGTTATAGAGAGAAGGGGATTGAACAGGTCGAGGCCGCTCGACAGGGCGCGCGCCAGATTACTTTTGCTGCGCTTGCTGCGACTATTGCGCTTATTTCAATATTTCTGCCAGTGGCTTTTATGTCAGGGATAATAGGGAAGTTCTTTTATCAGTTTGGCATGACTATTTCTATAGCTGTAGCTATTTCTCTTTTGGAGGCTTTAACGCTTGCGCCAATGCGGTGTTCGCAATTTCTTGAAATAGGAAAACGCAAGACTTTTATAGGAAAAAATATTGATAAAGGTCTTAAATATCTAGCAGAACGTTACCATGTTGGGCTTATCATGGCTTTAAATAATAGAAAAAAGGTAACTATTTTTGCTATTCTTTTTTTTATCGGGTCTCTTTTGTTTCTAGGCTTTTTACGAAAAGAATTTGTTCCGGCTCAGGACCAAAGCATGTTTATGTGCAGGCTGCAGACGCCTGTAGGCTCTTCTATTACTTTTACAGATGAACGTTTTAAAAAAGCGGAGGAGTTTGTTTTATCCAGGCCTGAGGTGAAAGGCGCGATTAGTATCATAGGTGGCTTTGGAGGAGGAGAGGTAAATTCTGGAATGTTTTTTGTAACGTTTAAAGATCCCAAGGATCGGCCCATAGTGCCACCTGCTAGGCACAGGCTCTCACAGGCTGAATTAATGGATGTCTTCCGTAAAAATTTAAACCAGGTGCCTGATATTAAAGCTACTATCCAGGATTTATCGCTTTCCGGGTTTTCCGCGCAGAGAGGCTATCCTATTGAATTTTCAATTCGCGGGCCTGATTGGGAAAAATTAGCTGAATATTCTGAAAAAATACGCAAAGAGATGGAAAAAAGTAGCCTTATGATAGACGTAGATACTGATTACCTGGTAGCTATTCCTGAAATCCGAATTATTCCTGATCGAATAATCGCTGATGCCAGAGGTGTTAGCATGGATACTATTGGAAGCACTATTAATTCTCTTATAGGCGGAGAACGTATAGGTAAATACACAAAAGATGGCAGGCGCTATGACGTGCGAGTTCGCTTAATACCTTCTCAGCGTACCGAGCCTGAAAATATAGACAGGTTATGGGTTTGGAATAATAGAGGAGAGCAGGTTAATTTAAAAGACGTTATTAAAATTACTGAGAAACTGACCCCATTAACTATTACACGCAAAAACAGAGAAAGGGCTATTTCTATTTTTGCCAATGTGGCTTCTGGAAAATCTCAGGTTGCCGCACTAGATGAAGTTAATAAAATTGCAAAAGGAATTTTACCGGAAAATTATCACATTGTTTTCAGCGGAAGTACTAAAACCTTCCAGGAATCATTTGTTAGTCTTATGTTTGCATTCTGGCTGGGCATTATTGTAGCATATATGGTTCTGGCGTCACAGTTTAATAATTATGTTCATCCGATTTCAGTACTTTCTGCGCTCCCTTTTAGTATTTCCGGCGCTCTCATAGCTTTATGGGTGGCGGGCCAGTCATTGAATATTTATAGTATTATCGGTCTTATTCTT
>JAPLMC010000038.1:10124-14760 GCA_026387215.1 Candidatus Omnitrophota bacterium | reverse complement strand
ATGCCAAGCTTGTTCTCGCCAACTACTCCGCTCTCTTCCAGCGAAACTAATTGAGGCTTTCTATCTCTGCGATTATACGCTGCCTGCTCAACTTCTGGACCGAATGATTCCTGGGCATAAGCGTCTTTTACAAATATCTCTAACCAAGTTCCCTGTTTGCTTCCAACAGGCTTCTTTTCATTGCCAGAAACAATATCTTCAATTGCGTCAATATCCTTTGCCACATGCTGATATATATCCAATCTCATTGATATATCCAGCTTTATAGGATCCTTGGGCGCCTCTACCCTTACCCTAGCGCATCCCAAAAAAGCAACCAACGCTATAAGTACTATAAAAATATTTTTCATGGTTTCTCCTTTCCATTGTTGAAGTCATGCAAAACCATTGTCAGACTTCTCTTCCCGGTTTTCCCGTCCAATTGTAAATTCATTGCAAGATTTCCACTTTCCATCCCAATCGTTATTATTCCATTATTATAATTGTAATTCTTGAAACTTTCCACAATTATATCAAGCGACTGATTTGACTGCTTAGCAACATTTTCAAGAAATGTTTTATCTTTTATAATAAATACACCCCCTGGAGCGTCTGTATTGAAATCGCCTTTTATGTCTTTTATATCCTGGCCTTTACCTGAGATATAAAACGCGCCACCCAATCTGCCTGTCATATTAAATTTCTCGTTAAACTTCATTTCATCCACAAATCTTTTTATCTCCATACCCTGCATATTAAGGCTTAAATTATAAACCATATCCTGGTCCAATGTAATATTAAATTCTCCCTTAACATTGCCCCCAAGCAAACTGACTAGCAAAGGACTTATGCGCAAGAGTTTGCCTTTTAATTCACTTTTGCCTATTATATCGCCTACTTTCAATTGATCATACCTTATTGACCTTATATAAAATTCTCCAGTATCCTGACCCTCTACTGCATTTAAAACTATGCCTTCTACCTGAAATAAATTAGTATATAAAGACTCTATATTTAACTTTATATAATCAATCTTTTTTTCAGGCATATCTAATTGTGCAGATATCTTTACTTTTATTTTTATATCATCTTTAATTACATCTAAATAAACATTAACTGCTTCAAATTTAACTATAGAAAATTTATTATTATTCTCGGACAGCACTTGAACTGGAAAAGGAAAAATCCCAGACAAATTATCTTTGTCTATATTCGCCTTGACAAAGACATCATTTAAAAGCACTTTTTCTATTTTTTTATTAAACAGTGACTCCAGATCATAATAAATCCTTGCCTCTTTTATCCTAAAATCATACCCAGCGCCTGGTTTTATTTTTATATCTTTAAATTCTATAAAATCTCTAGTCAGTCTAAAATCAGCCACAGAGCTTTCTTTGAAAATCTTCTGGAGTTCTTTATTGGCTATCGGCAAAAGAATAGGTTTGGCAAAAAAATAAACCCCTACAGAAAGAATTAAAATAAATATTATAAATACAAAAAATATTTTAGAAAACAAGTGGCGTGGCATTATGTGGCTAAATATAATCATATTCCTTTAGAATATCCTTGAAATCACTGGCTTTGACTTTATCCCTTGCTACATATTTCCCTATTATATCTGTCTCAACATTTATAAAATCGCCTTTTTTCTTTGCGCAGAATGTGGTGTTTTTAAGCGTATGCGGTATAAGATAAACTGTAAAATCTTCTTTTGCCACGCCTAAAACTGTAAGACTCACACCGTCAACGCCAGCAGAACCTTTCTCTACCACAAAGTCCGCATATTCTTTTGGAAGCGATATTTTAAATCCTACGCTTTCCTGTTTTCTGGATATATCTATAATAGTGCCCTTGTAATCCACATGGCCTGTAAGAAAATGTCCGCCTATCCTGGAATCAGCTTTCATACTTCTTTCCAGATTTACAGAATCATTAATCTTCAAATGAGTCACTGTAGTTCTTTTAAGCGTTTCAGGTATCACATCAAAACTTAAAATATTTCCCCTGATTTCAACTACGCTCAGACATGAGCCATTTACGCAAATACTGTCGCCTATTTTAGCATCGGAATACACCTTTTCCGAACCTATCTTCAATAAAACTCCTGAGCCTGTTTTATTTACACCCTTAACCACGCCTATTTCTTCAACAATCCCAGTAAACACCTCTTACCTCTCTCTCATAAACTTGACACTCTGACAATGTCAGTTTTGTGAAGCTCTACAGCTCTTTACAGCTGTGGCATTTTTTATTGCTTGATTCGTTTAAGCGAATCCCGAGCCCAGATTTATCGGAGCGAGGGGTCAAGTTTTTGGTTCGCCGCTAACTAAAATATCGCCTTCTATCATCTCAACTTTTACGTTTTTCAATTCTATGGCATGGCTCACTTTATCTACGCCTCTGCCTTCGACAGAAGTCACCGCATTTCTGCCGCCTATAATTTTTGGAGCTATAAAAAACAAAACCCTATCAGCAAGGCTTTGCTCTAAAAATCCTGCTATAGTATCGCCCCCTCCTTCTACTAATAAGCGGCTAATCTCAAGTTCTGCTAGCTCTTTTAAAAGCCACTCCAGGTCAATCCTGGAATTTTTGCCAGGGCAAGCTATAACAAGGATTCCTCTTTTATTAAACCTCTCTACTTTTTTCAATATATGAGAATCTTTTAACGACTTCTTTAAGATTGCCACTATATTTAGCGCGGAAGATTTTTTTGAAAAAATATTCGAGTTCTCTGGAATCCTTAGTTTTGAATCTAATACAATCTTTATTGGAGATTTATTCTTTCTTGAAGTCAGAATAGGATTATCCCTGATTATTGTATTTACACCCACCAACATAGCATCCATCTCGCTGCGCAGAGCATGCGAATAATCTCTAGTGGCTTCCGCAGTGATCCACTTTGAGTCCATTGTCTTTGTAGCAATTTTGCCATCCAGACTCTCGGCAGCCTTTATTGTAACAAAAGGCATTTTCTTTGTAACATATTTTACAAAAACTTCATTTAACTTCGCTGCTTCTTTATTCAAAATCCCAACCCTGACATTAACGCCGTTTCTCTCCAGTTCTTTTTTGCCTTTTCCATTATTTAATGGATTTGGGTCTATCATTGAGCAATAAACCTCTTTTATACCACTTTTTATAATAGTCTTTGAGCACGGGGGAGTTCTTCCTAAATGAGCGCATGGTTCAAGATTCACATAAAGCGTTGCGCCTTTCGCCTTCTCTCCTGCCTTTTTAAGCGCAATTGCTTCTGCGTGAAGCCCACCTGGCCGAACATGATAAGCGCTTGCTATGATCTTTCCATTATTAACAACCAACGCACCTACCATAGGATTAGGGCTGGTAGTTCCTTTGCCTTTTTCAGCCAGCTCTAAAACCTTTTTCATAAAAAATTCATGTTTATTCATATCGTTAACCTCGAAGCCTGTCTTAACTTTTCTACAAGTTCATACGGAACTTTTACCTTGCCTAACAGTACCTCTTTCTTCCCAAGCCCATGGCAATCAGAGCCTCCTGTTATAAGTAAATCGTATTCGTTGGCTAATTCCTTGAATTCGGAAGATTCTGATTTATTATGGTCAGAATGGTAAACTTCTATACCCTGTACACCTTCATCTACAAGCATCTTCACAGTATCTTCCAAAGGCCTAGTTTCCGTACTAATTGTTTTAGGATGCGCAAGAACGCTGACTCCGCCTACAGCTTTTATCATATCCGACGCCTCTTTGGGAGATAATTTGAATTTCTTTACATACGCGGAAGAATCATTGCCAATATATTTTGTAAATGCTTCTCGAATAGAGGCCACTTTTCCTTTTCTATACAAAAAATTTGCTATATGAAGTCTGCCTATAGATCCAGTGCCTGGGCCTGCAATCTGCATTAATTCATCGTATTGTAAATCCATACCCTGCTCATTAAGTCTTCTCAAAATCTCCTTTGCCCTTTCTTCTCTAACCCTGCAAAGTTCTTTCAGTTTTTTTATAAACGCTTCATTCTGCCAGTCTATAAAATACCCAAGCATGTGTATTTCATCATCATCAAATTCCGCTGTTAATTCTACGCCCGGAATAATCTCTACGCCCGTATGCTTTGCTAATCTTATAGCTGGCGCAATTGCGGCGCAAGTATCATGATCTGTTATCGCAATAGCATCCAGGTCTTTCAGCTTGGCTAATTCTATAACCTTTTCAGGAGAAAAAGTGCTGTCGGAAATATTTGTATGAACGTGGAGATCAGCTACTTTTCCCATTTGCCTTTTAGCTCTACTTTCTTTATTTTATCAAGTATCCCGTTGACAAATTTTCCTGAATCAATATCCCCATATTTTTTGGCAAGCTCTATCGCCTCATTTATAGAAACATTTGGCGGGATATCTTCCCTGCAAAGCATCTCGTATACAGACATGCGCATTATATTTCTGTCTATGACAGCCATCCTGGAAATATTCCAGTTGTCCGCATATTTTGAAATAAACTCGTCTATTGTCTTGATATTTTCATATGTGCCCTTTACCAGGGTTTCGGCAAAATCACAAGTTTCTTGATTCGTAAACTCAGCTGCCTCAGACCAAAAATCCTTAAGACTGGAATCCACAGACTCCTTAGAAATCTCTATTCTGTATAGAATTTTTAAAGCGCATTCCCTTGCCAATGTT
>JAPLMC010000038.1:0-10070 GCA_026387215.1 Candidatus Omnitrophota bacterium | reverse complement strand
TGCCAATGTTCTTTTACGCATATTAAAGCTCCGCCACTAGGTTTGCCATTTCAATAGCTGAACGGGCTGCATCGCGACCTTTGTTGCCCTGTTTTGTGCCAGCCCTTTCTATGGCCTGCTCTATTGAATCAGCTGTAATAATTCCAAACATCACAGGCACGCCTGTATTCAAAGAAACATTTGCAATGCCTTTAGATGCCTCGCTAGCAATATAATCACAATGAGGCGTTGCCCCTTTTATTATAGTACCTAAACATATTATAGAATTGTATTTTTTGCTCTTTGCCATATGGCTTGCAAGAACCGGTATCTCGAATGCGCCAGGAGCCCAGACAACTTCTATATCACTATCCTTTGCGCCGTGTCTGATAAGCTCATCAACGCATCCCTCTAACAGCCTATTGGTAATAAAATCATTGAACCTAGATGCTATAACACCAAATTTCTTACCTTTTGCAATAAGTTCCCCTTGAATTACTTTGTACATACGCACCTCTCGAATTTTGTGAAGCAAAATTTTATCCCGAGTCAGCCCTGGTTTTCTCATCCAGCGGCGAGGGACTTTTTTAATTTATGTCCTAATTTTTCTTTTTTTGTTTCCAGATATTTCCTGTTAGAACAATTAGGCTGTATTTCCATAGGAATCCTTTGAACCACCTCCAACCCATAACCAGATAGGCCAACTATCTTACGTGGATTATTTGTAATAAGCTGTATGGTCTTGAGCCCAAGATCTACTAATATCTGAGCGCCTATTCCATAATCCCTCAAATCCGGCTTAAACCCAAGCTGCTCATTTGCCTCTACTGTATCAAAACCTTTATCTTGCAATGCATACGCTTTTATCTTATTAGCTAGGCCTATGCCGCGGCCTTCCTGCCTCATATATAATAAGACTCCTCTTTCTTTTTCTCCTATAAGTTTCATAGTATTACGTAGTTGTTCCCCACAATCACATCTCCTAGAGCCAAATATATCTCCTGTAAGACATTCTGAATGCACGCGCACTAAAACATCTTTTCTACCTTTCACATCGCCTTTTACCAACGCCAGATGCTGATATTTATCAATACTAGATTCATAAAGATACAATTTAAAAATACCATAAGCCGTAGGAACCTTGCTAGAGGCAATGCAAGTCACAAACTTCTCTATTTTTCGTCTATAACTAATTAAACTGGCGATAGTGCATATTTTAAGTTTATGTTTCTTTGAAAACTTTTTCAGGTCTTTTTGCCGAGCCATTGTGCCATTGTCATTTATTATCTCGCATATTACCCCGGCTGGATACAATCCTGACAATTTCATAAGATCAACGCATGCTTCTGTATGGCCTGCTCGCGTCAAAACCCCTCCGTCTTTTGCCCGCAGAGGGAATATATGCCCTGGCCTTGCCAAATCATCTGGCTTTGTCTTTGGATTTATAAGTTCTTTTACAGTAATTGAACGGTCATGAGCAGATATGCCTGTAGTTGTGTTATTTTTAGAATCAACGGAAATAGCCCATGCAGTTTTAAAAGAATCCTGACTGTCTTCAAACATTGGATGCAGCCCAAGCTCGTCAAGTCTTTTACCTTCCATAGGCATGCACACAAGTCCTCTGGCGTGCTTTATTATAAAATTAATCGCGGAAGGTGCTGCAAAATTAGCTGCGATAACAAGATCGCCTTCATTCTCGCGATCTTCGTCATCAACAACTATGACCATTCTGCCTTTTCTTAGATCTTTAATAATCTCTGGAATAGTATTAAATTTCATATGCTCCAAACACCCTTATAATTAAAATGCCCGAAAACACTCTTCGGGCAATATAAAAACACTATACTCATCTTCTATCATCTAGCCTTTCACAATCGGTCCTGGAATCACACCAGGTCTGCCCTTTTTTATTAGAGCTCGCGGACTGTACCGCCGGTGGGGAATTTCACCCTCTCCCGAAGATTAAATATATTATACCAATCTTTGCTATTTTGTCAACAACTTTACAAAAGCTTGGTGTCAAAATTATATTCAATCGATATAAACTTGACAAAAGTGACATTGTTAAAATGTAAAGTTTATGGTATAATTAAATATTATGGATAATGGTAAAGATAAGAATTATCAAGAAGAGCTGAATAAAGCAAGGTCTGAGATGGAGATGTTTTATGATATAGGTAATGCCATGCGCACCACCCTTAACCTGGAAGAAATCCTCTATATTATACTCACAGCGGCAACCTCCCATACAGGCCTGAGTTTCAATAGATCCATGCTCTTTCTTGTGAATGAAAAAGAAAACCGGCTGGAAGGCAAGATGGGCATAGGCCCTGACAGCGCAGAAGATGCTACTAATATTTGGGCACATATAGAAAAAAATAAAATCGGACTTGAAGAGTTAATCAGCGTAGAGACTCAATTTGACCATCTAAAAAAATCCAAGCTTAATCAGACAATAAAATCAATAAAGATTCTCATTAAAAAAGATTCTGGGGTGATAGCTTTGACAGCCTTGGAAGGCGTGCCTTTTATAATAAATACTTCTGAGGCAAAGCAAAAAGCGCAAGATAGCTTTTCAACTCTTTTAGATCTGGATGAATTTGTAACTGTGCCACTAAAAGCAAAAAATAAAGTAATAGGCGTTCTCCTTGCAGATAATAGATTCAATAAAAAACCTATAACAATAGATGCAGTCAGAATCCTTACGATGTTTGCAAACCAGGCAGGACTTGCAATTGAAAATTCCAGACTCTACGAGCAGACCGTGGTGCTTTCTAATTCTGATTCCCTCACAGGCCTGTGGAATCACGGATATTTTCAATATCTACTGGGAGAAGAAATAAAAAAATCGTCTCTTGCAAAATCCTATTTTACGCTTTTTTTGATCGATATAGACAATTTTAAAGAATTTAATGATACCTATGGCCATCAGACAGGCGACAGTATTATTAGGGAAATCTCTAAGATATTTAGGGATGCATCAAGAAAGATAGATATTGTAGCCCGTTACGGCGGAGAAGAGTTCGGAATAATCCTTCCTATGACAAAAAAAGAAGAAGCCCTTGTCCTGGCTGAACGTATAAGAAAAGCCGTTGAGACAAGCCCTGGACTGAAAAACATAACAATAAGTATAGGCGTAGCATCTTACCCCACAGACTGCACTACAAAAGAAGATTTGATAGCCAAAACTGACAAAGCACTCTACGAGGCTAAAAGATCAGGCAAAAATAGAATTTGCGTTTAATAACCACTTTAATCGCGTAGGTTGTCATACAACAACCTACGCGATTTTTATTCTTTGGTTACCTGTTCTACCTCTTCCTGTTTTTTAGAATCCGAAAATTTGACTGATACGACCTTTGATACGCCGGACTGCTGCATGGTAATGCCATACATCACGTCAGCCTTATCAATGGTCTTTTTATTGTGGGTTATAACGATAAACTGCGAGGTGTTGGTAAACATATCCAAGCTTCTAGAAAATCTGTCAACATTAGATTCATCAAGCGGAGCGTCTATTTCATCCAAAACACAGAAAGGGCTGGGCTTTACTTTAAATATTGCAAATATAAGCGCTACTGCCGTAAGCGCTTTTTCGCCTCCTGAAAGAAGCGATACGTTTTGAAGCCTTTTTCCTGGAGGCCTTGCAACTATCTCAATTCCGCATTCAAGAACATCTGTATCGTCTAAGAGTATCAGTTCTCCGTCCCCTCCTCCAAAAAGCATCTTAAAGAAATTCCTGAATTCCACCTGTATATTTTTAAAAGTTTCTATAAAAAGTTCTTTTGTAGTTTTATTAATTTTACTGATCGCTTCCATAAGGCTTTCCTTCGCCTTCAATAAGTCATCTCTCTGGGTTGTTAGAAATACAAACCTGTCCTGAAGCTCTTTATTCTCTTCTATCGCTACCAAATTCACAGCTCCCATTGAATCCAATTGATTGCGCATTTCTTCTACATTATTTTTCAAGACAACCCTATCTAATGACTGCCAATCTTCTGCCAACTGAAATTCCATAAGCTCAGTTTTATAAACATCCCTTATGCGCTGGGTCAGATTTTCTATGCTGTAATTAACCTCAGCTTTCTGCAAATCCACAGAATGTATATTTGACCTTATATCATTTATCTGGTTTTCTATCTCTCTGAATTTAGTTTCGTAAGACTCTGCCTTGCCTGTTATCTCCATATACACAGCCTCTACATCGCTCAGCTCTTTGTTTCTTCCAGAACCTTCTCCTGACAAAACAGTTATATTCTCCTCAAGTTCTTTTATCTCTACGTTCAGATCTTCTACCTTTTTAACAGAGCTGTCTATTTCTAGCTTCCTGGATTCTACATTATTTTTAGCATCCTTTAAGGACGATTCCAGTATATTCAATGTGCTAGAGAGACCTTCTTTCTTGCTTTCAAGCGACCCCAGCTCAGTCCTTGCCTCTGCAATCTCTACAAGAAGCCTCTCTCTTTCTTTGGCGCACTCCAATATAAGTCTTTCACTATTATTGGATCTTTCTTCATTAGCCTTGCTTTCATTCTCAATCTGGGAGAGCGTATCGAGAGAAGATTCTTCTTCCTGTTTAAGAATTAGGATTTCAGAATTCATCTCGTCTATCTCAAGATTCACAAGTGATATCTCGTCTCCTACTCCTTTTATATTTTCTTCCAAGTTGGCCCTATTACTGGAAATATTAGCGAAAAGTATGTCCTTTTCGCTAATTACACTCGTAATCAATGCAAGTTTGGCTTTTAGTTCATTATCTTCTTTTTCTTTTACAATCTTTTCTTCTTCAATTTTTCCAGAACGCGCTTCCAACTCATTGATCGCCTGACGTATCTCATTTATCCTTGAGTCTCTATTTACAAGGCCGAGTTCTTCTTTTTTAGAGCTTCCTCCTGTTATAAACCCATTTTCAATTACTTCGCCTGACAGCGTAATAAACCTGTTTCTCGCAGAAGCTTTGGCATTATTCAAAAGAGCCCTCGCGTCATTAAGATCATTTACTATAAAAACATTTTTCAATATATACCTCAAAATATTCTTATAAGAATCTTCGATATTTATAAAATCAGCTGCCTTGCCTAAAATGCGACTATCATTGATATCCGCATTAGATTCTAACGCAATATCGGCGGAATTAAAATATCCTGGATATATAAATGAGGCCTTACCATATGAATGTTCTTTAAGATACATTATAGCTTTGTCTACGGACTCCATAGTATCTACTACTATGCTCTGAAGATATTCAGACATTGCCGTCTCTATTGCAACCTCATAACCTTTGTGGACCGTCAAAAAATTCGCAAGGCAATCCCTCACCCCCTCTATCCTGGACTGGCTTCCGAGTATCGCTTTTACTCCTGAAGAAAAGCCTTCGTATCTGAGCCTTGCCTCTTCCAGAAGCTCTAACTTAGATTTACCTGACGCCAAATCTGTATGTATTTTTTTGGACTCTTCCGTCACTAAATCTATATGGGCCTTAATAGTTGCTATGGAACTGGATATAATATCTCTTTCTGACTTAAGAATAAGGGCTTCTTTTTCGACCGCGGTTATCTCTACAAGGATATCGTTCAGCTTTACCTGCAGATTATCTTTTTCCTCCGAGATAGATAATTTTTCTGATTCCAGCCTCTTAAGCCTTGCATCGTGGGTTGAAATTGTAGTTGATATTTTAGCTATCTGGTTTCTTAGCTTAGCCTGGGTTGAAGCGATATCTACGCTATTCGCCTTGGAAGTAGACAATGTTGTTTCGCTCATTTTAATTGTCTTTGATATTTCCTCAAATCTCTTCTCTTTTTCTATAACCCCACTGAGTCTGTTATTGTCTTCTTTTTCTAGGATAGATACCTTTTCTCTGAGATTTGCTATTTCCTTTTCCTGGGATATCAGAATATCCATGCCCTTTTTTATTTCATCTTCAAGACTTGATCTGCGCTTTGTAAGTTCGTCTATCCTTTCCTGATCCATAGAAATCTTATCGCTGGCTTTTGAAACCTCAGAGTTAAGCTCTACTATCCTGGATTTCAGCTCAACTCTTTTATTTTCCACAGAAGATTTGTCTTTGTTTAACAACGATAAATCTTGCGACAACCTATTTAATTCGGTATTAAGGCCTGCCTCTTTTTGCTTCAGTTCGCCTGTGTCCCCTTCGGAATTCAAGCTTTTGCTTCTCAGTATCTCAAGATCTATTCTGGATAATTTTAACTCGATTGATTTCAATTCTTCATAGCGGTCTTTATAGCGCTCCGCCTTTTTCGCCTGGCGCTCTATTGAATTGATCTGACGCTTTACTTCAACTATAATATCATTTATCCTTAATAGATTCTGTTCCGTATCTTCCAGTTTGCGCAACGCCTCTTTCTTCTTTGTCTTGTATTTTGTAATGCCGCTTGCCTCTTCAAAAACCTCGCGCCTTTCTTCAGGTTTTGAACTCAAAACCTGATCTATCTTCCCCTGCTCAATAAGAGAATAAGCGCTAGTACCTATGCCAGTTCCCATAAAAAGTTCATTTATATCCTTCAATCGGACTTGAGTTTTATTTAAAAGATATTCGCTCTCTCCTGAACGGTAAAGCCGCCTGGTGACGGTAACTTCGTCATATTCTATTGGAAGTATTCTATCCTGGTTAGAAAGCGTAAGGGAAACTTCTGCGAAATTTACAGGTTCTTTGCCGTCAGTACCGTTAAAAATAACGTCTTCCATCTTGCCGCCACGTAGGACCTTCGCAGACTGTTCTCCGAGAACCCATTTTATAGAATCAGCTATATTGGATTTTCCGCAGCCATTAGGGCCGACTATAGCAGTAACGCCTGGCTCAAAATCAAGCCTCGTCCTATCTGCAAATGATTTGAATCCGAATATTTCTATGGATTTGAAATACATATTTTTTAGCACATTGATCGGCGCACTAAAGTGCGCTCTACAATGTTGTCATAAAGGCCTTCATAAACAGGCAGATTAAAATCTGCCTATTCTCGGCCTTTGCCTTTATATTATTTCTTAAGAATCTCTTTAAATCTCCTTGTCAATTCCGGTAACACCTCAAATAAATCTCCCACAACTCCATAAGTAGCCACAGTGAAAATCGGAGCGTGAGGATCTTTATTTATAGCTACGATTATTTCAGAAGACTGCATGCCTACAAGATGCTGAATTTGGCCGGAGATACCGCACGCTATGTAAATCTTGGGGCAGACTGTTTTCCCTGTCTGGCCAACCTGGTGCGAATAAGTTTTCCAGCCACTGTCAACAGCAGCTCGCGAAGCTCCTACTGCCCCGCCCAGCGCCTTTGCCAAATCTTCAATCAATTTAAAGTTTTCAGGAGACTGCATGCCTCTGCCGCCTGAAACAATTACATTCGCCTCTGTCAAATTAACTGTCTCTTCTATCTCCTCTACAATATCAAGGAGTCTTGTCCTTGAATAATAAGTTTTTACGTCGTAATTTTTTTCTATAATCTTTCCCTTGTGATGTTTGTTTTCAACTGCCTCTTTCATCACTTTATGCCTTACAGTTGACATCTGAGGCCTGTGATTAGGACAGATAATAGTGGCCATAATATTGCCGCCAAATGCAGGGCGGGTCTGTAGCAAAAGTCTTTCTTTTTTATCTATATCAAGGCCTGTGCAATCTGCTGTGAGCCCTGCGTGAATACCTATTGCCACCCGCGATATCAATGACCTGCCTATAGAACTGGCGCCGCAAAGAACTATCTCAGGCTTATACTCATTTATAAGTTTGATCAATACTTTTGAATAGGGCTCATCCTGATAATGTTTTAAAGCTGTGGAATCCACAAGATATACTTTATTGACGCCTCTATGTATAATCTTTTGCGCTTCTCCTTTTATGTTCTCACCCAGCAAAACTCCGCATAATTCAACCCCTAACGTATCCGCAAGTTCTCTGCCTTTGCCTAGAAGTTCATACGCAACACTCTGTACTATGCCTTTTTTCTGCTCGCAGAACACCCAAACATCTTTATATTCATCAAATTTTTTAGGAAATTGTATGTCTGTCGGGCTAAGTTTAGTAAGAACAATAGCGTCAAACTTGCACGATTCTATGCACGCTCCGCACAATGTGCATTTATCAAGATCTATAACTGCTTTTTTATTTACTATCTCAATCGCATTAAAAGAGCAAGTCTTTACGCATAATTTGCATCCAACGCATTTTTCATTGATGATTTTGATGGACATAAAACTCTTATTTTTGGCAGACTAAAGTCTGCCCTACAAAGTTATCGCAAAGGCCTTCATAAATAGGCAGATTAAAATCTGCCTATTCTCGGCCTTTGCCTTTATATTATTTCACCTTTTAATAATTCCACTAACTTCCCGCACACCTCTTTTGCCTCGCCTTCTAAAATCTGACCGCCTTTTCTTGGTGAAGGTGTAAATATCTTAACGACTTTTGTAGGAGACCCTTTAAGCCCCAATGAATCAGGATCTGCATCCAAGTCTTTTGCCTCAAGTTTTCTAATCTCTGCTTTTTTTGCCCTCATTTTACCTTTTAACGAAGGCAGCCTCGGCTCATTGATTTCTTTTACCACGGTAATAAGACACGGTAAAGGCGATTCAACAATATCATAGCCTTCTTCTGTCATTCTGTCAGCTTTGATATATCCGCTAATCGTGCCCTGGCCTTCCGGTGTTTTACCTGCCCCGTACCCTTGTGGTACGGGGGCGCTATCAATTATTATTTCTTCTATTTTTTTAACAAATGTTATCTGAGGTATATCTAAAAACGCCGCAATTCCTGGCCCCACTTGAGCAGTATCTCCGTCTATTGCCTGTTTTCCGCAGATTATAATGTCAAATTTTCCGATTTTTTGAATAGCCCTTGAAAGCGTATAACTAGTAGCCCATGTATCACTTCCTGCAAACGCCCTGTCAGATATAAGTACTGCTTCATCAGCCCCTAGAGATATTGCCTCACGCAAAGCCTCTGCTGCTTGAGGCGGGCCCATTGTTACTATAATTACTGTGCCTCCAAATTTTTCTTTAAGCCTGACGCCCTCTTCAATGGCATACATATCAAATGGATTTACAATACTCTGGACGCCTGAGCGCACAAGCGTATTTGTCTCAGGATCTATCCTAACGTTTGTTGTATCAGGGACCTGTTTTATACACACTATAATATTCATAAATTAATTCCTTAACTAATTTTGCAAATTGCTTTATATCCTGTTCGCCGAACGGCTGATTAGCCGTTCGGCGAACAGGATAACAACAGTCAAGATTTATTTTGCCGCTGTCTCTTTTATCAGATGATTAGCAATAATACTGCGCTGTATCTGATTAGTACCTTCGTATATCTGCGTAATTTTTGCATCACGCATATACTTTTCAATAGGGTAATCCCTCATATACCCATAACCACCGAACAACTGCACGCAATCTACAGTCACCTTCATCGCAACATCAGAAGCAAAAAGTTTTGCCATAGCGGAATCTTTCGAAACCTTTGAATTGCCGCTGTCAAGCATGCGGGCGCAAGCATATACCAGCGCCCTTGACGCCTCTATCTCAGTAGCCATATCCGCAAGCATAAATTGCAGGCCCTGAAAACTGGATATGCTTTTTCCGAACTGTTTTCTGTCTTTCATATACTGAATCGTCAGGTCAAGCGCTCCTTGAGCAATGCCGACTGCCTGAGCCGCAACGCCTGGCCTTGACTGATCAAATGTTTTCATCGCTACGATAAATCCCATACCTTCCTTGCCCAATATATTTTCTTTCGGAATCTTGCAATCTGTAAATACGAGCTCTCTCGTAGCGGAAGCCCTTATACCCATCTTATCTTCTTTTTTCCCGAATTCAAAACCCTTCATGCCTTTTTCAACAATAAACGCTGCTGCGCCGCGCGCGCCCTTGGATCTGTCTGTAGACGCAATAACCGTATAAACTTCTGCTTCTCCGCCATTAGTAATCCATTGCTTTGTGCCGTTTAAAACATAATGATCGCCTTTTTTCTCCGCGGTTGTAGCGATGGCGCCTGCATCGCTTCCGGCGCCTGCTTCAGTAAAACCGAACGCGGCTAATTTTTTTCCTTTAGTTATATCAGGCAGATATTACTTTTTT
>JAPLMC010000080.1 GCA_026387215.1 Candidatus Omnitrophota bacterium | reverse complement strand
GTCTATATTTTCGGCATAAGGCTTTAATTTTGCCCTATATTCTTTAATCAGGTTGCCGGAATATGTATGTATTCTAAAGGTCCTCTTTAAAACCTTATTATCAAAGACGCCATTATAAATATTTGTATTTCCGATGTCAATTGCTAATAGCATGTTCTTTCTGCCTTTGAATTTTGCCCCCGTCGTTTTGTTTCGCAAAGTGAAGCAGCTGGGGCAAAATTGGTTAAGGAACTCGTGTATTATTTGTTAGTTATCGCAGCATTATTACATCCCCTGCCAGTATTCTTTCATTAAGCCCGGAATCCATTCTTAATATAAGAGCGCCGTCACTGTCAACATCTATAGCATAGCCTTCTATTTTTGTGTCATGGTACGCTACCTGGACCCTTGTGCCTAAAAAATTTGAAAATTCTTTATACTCTTTTATAATCTCGCCTATATTGCCACTCTTAAAAAGTTTATAATATTTGTCCAGGTTTTTAAAAATACCTCTTACTGCTTCAATCCGGGACAACTCTCTGCCTAGTTCTTCCATAATAGATGTTGCGCCTTTAGGTAGATCTTCTTTTTTTGTATTTATATTAATCCCTATACCTATTATAACAAAATTAATCTTGTCTGTCTCGGCATTCATTTCAGTTAACACGCCACATATCTTTTGACTATCTATCAAAACATCGTTAGGCCATTTTATAAACGCATCCAGGCTTAAGGTCTCCCTGATTGTCTTTGCTACACTCAAAGCTGAAAAAAGCGTAATACCTGGAACCTCTTTTGGCAATATGTTCGGCCTAAGTATTACAGAAAAATATGCGCCTTTGGACTTAGGAGAAGTCCATTTTCTTCCCATCCTGCCTCTCCCTGCAGTTTGTGACTCTGCTATTACTATAGACCCCTCTTTTTCTCCGGCCATGGCAAGATCATGCGCCGTATCATTGGTAGAGGATATTTCTTTATAAGAATAAATCTTTTTGGCTATGGTATCTGTTTTAAGACGCCACCCAAGCTCCGCCTCAGTCAATCGGTCAGGTATAGAAATCAGCTTATAGCCAAGATGTGGAAATGCTACAATTCCGTAACCTTCTTCTCTGAGATTTTCGATATGTTTCCACACAGCTGCGCGTGAAATACCAAGTTCGCGACTCATTTCCTCGCCTGAAATATAGCCTTCTTCATTTTTTTTAAAACAACTCAATATTTTATCATCTAGCATTATTTTCTTAACCCTTTTATTTTATCTCTTAATATAGCTGCGCGCTCAAACTGTAAATTTCTGGCCGATAATTCCATCTCTCTTTCAAGCTCAGCAATTACCATATCTTTTTCATAAGATTCTTCGCTCTGGCCAGTTGCTTCAATAGCAATATCTTCTGCTTTTTTAAATGACTCTATGCCCTCTTTAATAGCTTTCTCAATAGAACGTGGCGTAATATTATTTGCCTTATTAAACTCTGCCTGTTTTTTTCTTCTCCTTGCAGTCTCGTCAATCGCCTTTTTCATTGAATTAGTTACAGTATCAGCGTACATTATAACATAGCCGTCTATATTCCTGGCTGCCCTTCCTGCCACCTGAATCAAAGACGTCTCTGATCTTAAGAATCCTTCTTTATCCGCGTCCAGTATAGCCACCAGGCTTACCTCCGGTAAATCCAGGCCTTCTCTTAATAAATTAATCCCTACAAGACAGTCAAATTTTTGCATCCTCAGATCTCTCAATGTCTCCATTCGCTCAATAGCGCCAAGTTCTGAATGTATATACGTTACTTTTAAGCCGAGCTCTTTTAAGTACGTGGCAAGGTCTTCGGACATCCTTTTTGTAATAGTCGTTACGAGCACTCTCTGGCCTTTAGCCGTTCTTTCTTTTATATTTTTAACAAGATCTTGTATTTGATTCTCCGTAGGTTTCACAATTATTTCCGGATCTAGTAATCCCGTGGGTCTTATAACCTGCTCCGCTATCTGGCTTGAATTCTTAAGCTCATACTCTGAAGGCGTAGCTGAAACAAATACTATTTCATGGACAATGCTCATAAATTCCTCAAAGTTTAAAGGTCTGTTGTCCAAAGCTGACGAAAGCCTGAATCCATAATCAACAAGCGTCTGCTTGCGCGAGCGGTCTCCGTTGTACATGCCTCTTAACTGCGGCATCGTAACATGAGATTCATCTATTATTGTTAAAAAATCTTCTGGAAAATAATCCAAAAGACAGCTTGGCCTTGAACCTGGAGCTCTGGCGCTAAGATGCATCGAATAATTTTCTATGCCGTTACAAAATCCCATTTCTTGGAGCATTTCAATATCATAACGAGTTCTGGACTCAAGCCTTTGAGCCTCCAACAGCTTATTCTGCGTCTTTAGTTCTTTAAGTCTTTCTTCAAGCTCTACTTTTATTGACTTAATAGCTGAATCTACTTTTTCCTGAGTAGTAACAAAATGCTTTGCAGGATATATAGCTATCTTTTCTATAAAATCCGAAAGAGTAACGCCGCTAATAGGATCTATTTCCGAGATATTCTCTATTTCATCTCCAAAAAAACTTAACCTAAAAAATGTTTCTTTATACGCAGGAAATATGTCTATAGTATCGCCTCTGACCCTGAAGCAGCCTCTCTTAAAATCAACATCGTTTCTAGCGTAATGTATGTTTACAAGACGAGACAATAAATCGCTTCTTTTTATAGCCTCTTTCTTTTTTAAAAATAACAACAAATCCTTATAATCTTCTGGAGAACCTAAGCCATAAATGCACGACACACTTGCTACTATAATAACATCGCGC
>JAPLMC010000106.1:3731-9162 GCA_026387215.1 Candidatus Omnitrophota bacterium | reverse complement strand
CGGGTCATCTGGCCCTTTAATTAAACCAAGCTCCAAGCCGATAAGAGTATTATAAATCTTAAAAGTAGAACATGGAGATAATCGACGAGCGCTCAGCGCAGGATCAACATTAATAGTTTTACCCGAAGATCGATTATAAATTACAAACGCAATGTTATAGTTCTTTAACAAAGCCTTGTCTATTTCTTGAGCATTGGAAAACGCAGGTATAAGAAAAAAGTACAAGAAAAATATAAATTGTTTCATAAATAATCACCCTTTGAGATAATATTCAGCTCTTTATTGTAGGCAAAATATAGTTTAACGCTTTTTAGAATTAGATACAATACAAAACGCCACCTATCCTGACGGGATTCAAAAACAGACGCAAGAGATGAGGACTGCTTCTCTCCAATTTATGCCAATATCACACTTGATATCCTTCAATATTTTTACCGATATAGCATAAACTAGCGCCCATAAACTAAGATAGGATT
Organism: Candidatus Omnitrophota bacterium; assembly: GCA_026387215.1. Lineage (GTDB taxonomy): Bacteria > Omnitrophota > Gorgyraeia > Gorgyraeales > Gorgyraeaceae > UBA10183. The sequence continues at coordinate 8,686 of JAPLMC010000106.1, read as the reverse complement.
TGGCCAATTTCTTTTAAATTCTCTCGTAAAATCGCTCTCTTTACCAACGGAGATCTTGTTTTAAAATATCGCGAAATTCTCCGACAAAAATAATGCCCTAAGTCCTAGGGACGTCGCTACATAAAAAGTATCCGACAGATTTCTCCGTCGGATACTTGTCCTAAATCATTTTACCACATAGAGATAGGATATACTGGGGTCCCTCTATTATTTGCCGAGGAGGAACCTCTCGCTATATATAGGTATTTATTATAGCGAGATTACTGGCAAAAACAAGCAAATTTCTGACTTTAGAGAGGTTTATTCCTCGCAAAAATGTCCGTTTTGTCCGGTCTTTTTTGACTGAAAATGACGTAACTCTTTAATACACAAATCGTTGTAAAATGTCCACCTCTAAGAGGTGGACATAATTAGAGGCCTTGCTTCTTATAAATTCAAAAGCAAGGCCTCTTAAAAGTATTTTTATTTTCCTTCTAGGCTTACCAGATAAGCACCTAAGGCAAGATTTTTCTTAGCTAAAGAAAGTACTATCCCCCAGGCTCCAAGTATTACACCTGTAATTACTACACCTAGACTTAAGTCCTTCAACCAGTCTTTAGAAATTAAAAACAATTCTCCGTTCCAAAGATGGTCAATGACCCCGAATAAAGCACCGCCACAAAACATAAGCATTAACCAAAAAAGCGGCACTGTCTTTTTGCTCCTCCACATAAAAGTTGTAACTATTGCTGCTGCTGTTGGTACTGTATAGCACATTTTCTTCACCTCCTTTCAGTGCTACTAATATTATTTTCGTGTTACTAATAGGCAAAAAAATAATACCGGTTACTACCCTAAATATCCTTTCCTGTAGTTGATAGGCTTAAAGTCCCATGCTTCACTCCTTTTACTGACTTTAGGCTATCGGCTAACTTTTGGGCTTCTTTCGAAGAACCCTTAACTGCTATAATTTCTAGACAATTATTGTGATCAAGATGAATATGCTGGGAAGAAATTATTATACCTCCGAAATCATGCTGGATATCCATAAGCTTATTTACGAGTTCTCTTTTGTGGTGGTCATAAATCAGAGTTATTGCGCCTACAATTTCCTTATTCTTCTTCCATTCAGCTTTTACTAAATCCTCGCGGATTAAATCCCTGAAGGCTTCAGAACGGCAGGTATAGTTTTTTTCTTTAGTAAGAAGATCGAACTTATTAAGTAGCTCACTATCTAAAGAAACTCCAAATCTAACTAATCTACCCATGTTTGCTCCCGTGTTATTATTTTTAATATAGTAACACTGGTGATTATTTTGTCAAGAAATTTAATTGTTTTAGCCTATTTAAAAAATCCAAAACGATTTGCTACCGCAATATAAATCAATGCAAGTACAAAAAATACGGTAAGTCCGGCAAGAATCGCCTTGTTCGGGCCGATCTTCGGCGAAAGATACGCGACTACAAGCATATATGGCACCCAAGATATAAGTGTGCCGATTAAAACAAATTTAGCATGCTGGCCAACTGCTTTACCCCCTCTAGTCTGACCTATAAAAAAATATGCTACAAGAGTAAATACTGGGATAAGAGTAGCAAGCCCAGAGAGCGTCCTATGGCCGCTTTCTTCAAGTGCCACTATAATGACTGTAACCAATCCACCAGTGATAAAATAAATAATAAGATTAGAAATATTCATAATTTATATTAGGTATAATTATATCTTAGGTTAGCCGTCAATTCAAGATAATCAAATGCTACGTTTTATTGCAGAAAACTAAAATGTAACTACTTTATCGCTCTCTCTGACAATTTCATACATATCTTTCATAGTATTGATCGGGCACATTTCAGTACCTTCCTGACCGCGCGATTTTATGCATGTTCCGCAAGCAAGGATCTTGCCGCCTGACTTTAAAAGCTTATCCGCCTGATCAACCGTGTTAAATTTTTCTGTGCTTATTTTTTGATACTCAACACCCTTGCCGGTCAAAAACACTTTAATCTCATCCTTTTGACTGAGGCAAAAGTTTGCATACCGTAAAGCATTCCAACATGTCTCTGCATCATTACTTGAAATAATTACTCCTATTTTCATTTTGAGCCTCCAGTCTTAAATAATCTTTATGGCGTCAACCGGACAAATCTTTACGCACCCGCGCAGGCGGTCACATTTAGACTCATCGTTTACCTTGCACTTGTCGGTCTTCCCATCTATATACAAAATCTTCTTCGGGCAGAGTTTAACGCAAGCTCCACAACCAATACAAAGACCTTCATCAATAATCACTATCTTATTCATATTTCTATACTGCTCCCAACCTTAGCTTGTATAAAGTCATTACCGAATACTTCGCGCATCGCATATGTTGCGCGCTGGCCAGTGCAATGCATTGGCGCAACCCTGCGAACGCCGAGCTCTTGTAATTTTTTAATAATATTCCGATTCGCTTCATCCGTATTGTCTTTTAAATGGAACCCGCCAACCAGCGAATAAACTTTTGTCTGAAAGCCTTCCTTCGCATCCCTGACAATATTTGCTACCCCAGGGTGCGCGCATCCGCATATTACACTTAGTCCATGCATAGTTTCTATAACGAGCGACTGTTCGTAAATCTGGCGACCTTCAGATTCTCCGTAAAGCTCTCCGGTAGAATAAACGCCATCTTTAATTAATGTAGAATCACTCACTTCAATAACCTTAACCCCAAAAGAGTATATTCTTTCTTTTATTTGGGCGTTAAATCTAGGACATATATAAACCGTGATATCTTTTCGGTTATTAAGTAGATGCCATAACCCAGTGACGTGATCCCAGTCATCATGAGAGATAACAACATGTTTGATCTTGTCTATATCAATATTGAATTTTCGGATATTTCTTAAGAATACTCTTGCATCGCCGAATGTATCAAAAAGAACATCTTCGCCGATTAAAAATGAAACGCCCCACCTGCGAATAAACCGCTCCCATTTAGTTGAACCAACAGCGATAACTCGTACCTGCATATTAATGGCAACCGTGTTGCGCGCAGGCATTATCTACGGTTATTTCCTCAAGCCCGCCTTTAGTGAACTGGCTGACAATATCTGCAACTGTTCCTGGGATAGCTCGATAAGCCTTGATCCCGCCCTGATTAAGCCCTTGAACTGCTCGAGCGCCCATTCCACCAGTAACAACAGCATTAATCTTCTTCCCCATCAACGCATTCATTGGTTGGCACATACCATGCGCATGATGTTGATTTGCATTGTCAATAATCTCAACGGAATCTTTCTCTGTATCAACGATGGTAAAATACGGCGCACTGCCGAAATGTCCATAAACCTTTGCGGACTTACCTTCATTTGTTTCTGTCGGAACACATATCTTCATTTTGACACCCCTTTCTTTGCTATTAAAACAGTTTGACAAGTATCTTTATAGACCTTGACCTGCATGCCTATTTTTTTCAATAATGCCTCCATTTCTTTTAAAGACATCTTGGATATTTCATGGTTATGGCCATCCAGATTGTGCACCTTTTCCATAATACGTTCGCCTCTTTTATTTATATCGGCTATAACGAGCTTATTTTTGACCACTCTTATCATCTCTTTTAAACACCTGCCAGGATTTTTAGCATGATGAATGAAATTAACAGAAACTACATAATCAAAATAATTATCTTTATACTGTAATCTCTCGGCATTCATAATTTTAAGGTTTACTGATTTGCTACGTTTAATTGACTTAAGGTGCCTCTTGGCAATACCTTGAGCTTTTCTATCAAGGTCAATTGAGATCAGTCTAAATCCTTTCTTCGCCAAAACAACAGTCATATGGCCTTTGCCTGTGCCTATTTCGAGCATGCTGCCTTTAGCGAGCCTGGCTTTAGCGAGAATAAAGCTTCTGGCCTTTGGTATATCATAGCCATATTTCTTGAATAATTTTAGTCGTTCCATATCTTGCTTTATAGTATTATCCATTTAATCCACCCTTTCAATGGTTCCGCCTTCTATTTTTAGTGCTTTGGCGTTCAAAAGAACATCTGCTATTTTTTTATGGGCTGAATTAACAATATTTCCGAATGTCTGCCTGGAAATATTCATTTTCTTAGCCGCATCTTCCTGATACATCTCTTCCAAATCTGCAAGCCTTATAGCCTCTAGCTCATCCAAGGTTAAATTAATTTCCTCAAGCATCTCTAATGGAATGCCACGAGGCTTAAAGTAATTTGTATCAGGATTACATCTTATTCTTCTGCATCTGCAAGGCCTAGCCATACAAACCTCTTTTAGTTATTGGCATATGCTAATAATATAACACAAAAAATTACCCTGTCAATAAAAATTAACAGGGGTAGATTATTAAAGGGCTTTTTTAGTTTTTACGTTCCATAGAGACTGCGCCATTAGAAGTAATAAGGCTATTGCAGAAAATGTCTTAACATATTGTGGCAACATATCGCAAGCATGCCCTAGCGTAGTCTTAATATTAATACCGCTAGCCTGGTATATGAAATTAAGCAGTAATCCCAATAAAACCGCGCAAACCGAAATTGAAAGAAGGTATATCACAGCGGATCTTTTGCCTAAAAATTTTCCCAGCCTGCCAGAAGAAATACTAGCGCCACTCCAGGACTCATACCTTTCACAATTAACGCCGCAGCTATAGGAGTTGATCCACTCGCGCAAATATAAAGCGGTATGCCAATAACTAACATTATAAGCATAGCCTTGAAATCTGAGCCAAGGAACCTTTCAACAAAGTTCGCAGGAGTAAAATACGATATCGCTCCACCTATCACAATACCTATAATCAGCCATTTCGCTATATCACCTAGCAAATCAATAAAAGCGTATCTCATACCATATTTTATTTTTTGAATAAGCTTATGATCAGTAGGAGTATGTTTACTCTCTATCCCACAATACTTGCACGAATTTTTCTCTAGTGATGCACTAGTTTCATCTTTTTTCCCAAAAATATTCTC
>JAPLMC010000106.1:0-3720 GCA_026387215.1 Candidatus Omnitrophota bacterium | reverse complement strand
TTCAGGAGTAGAAATCAAAAAAGATAGCACCGCTCCTTTAGACGCTCCATTTTTTCTTGATGATATAGCTGTGGGAATTACTCCACATGAACATAGAGGTAGAGGAATACCAAATAATGCTGCTAAAAGTACAGATCGTAAACCAGGCTTACCCAATTGCTTTGCGATTCGCTCATTATCAATAAACGCCTGGATTAATCCAGCAACAAAAATACCAAAAAGAATATACAGGGCTGCATTATTAAATGTGCTCCATATCTCTTTTAATAAACCCAATATGATATACATATACAATCTCACAGTGTGCAAAAATATGTCCGTAAATATAATGAAATAAGTTTATGCGTTATTATACCTTCAATATATTTTAGAATCAACTATTGTTACGGTCTAAATTTTCCAACCGATACTTTCGCTAAAGCCAACACAACAAGTACCAATCCAAGAGTACAGACAATGCTTGCCCCTGTCGGGAAATCCAGATAATAAGACGCCGCCATTCCTAAGATGCTTGCTAAAAAACCTATTATCCATCCAAGTATCAGTCTTGATTTTATTGTATTGGCAAAAAGCATGGCGCATGCGGAAGGCACGATCAAAAAAGAAAAAATAAGTAGAACGCCGGCCATCCTGACTGAACTCGTCACAACTAACCCTAAGGAAATATAAAATAAAAAATCCCAGAGTCTTAGATTGAGTCCCTTTTTAAACGCTTCCTCTGTACTTTGCGAAATAAGAATAAACTTTCGCCTAAAAAGAAAATGGAATATCCCTATCGCAAGCGAAATCATAAATACCCGCAAAGCTTCTTCCGGACTAATAAGAAGGATATTCCCCACAAGCGCTTGTTTAATGTGTTCATCGCCTTCTCCGGAACGGCTGAGCATAAGAATGAGGAGCGCTGCGGAAACCGCATAAGTGATTCCTATGATGGCCTCCTGGGGAACTCGCTGTTTCTTAAAACGCGTGAGAGAAAAAATAGCGGCGCCCACAAGCGCAAACCCCAAAGAGATCCAATAAGAATAAGCACTCTCCATGCTAAAACCTAGGATCAAAGCAAAACTAGCTCCTAAGGCCGCTATTTGAGCAAGCGCTAAATCGACAAAAATGACGCCGCGCTCTATAACATGCAAACCTAAATACGTATAAATCCCAGCTAAGATAAGACACGCCAAAAACGGCAATGTCATAATGTGGATAAATCCAATCATGATCAATCCTCCTATTTCAAAGCGTCACTAATCTGTTTAAAGTTATAATCAAAAAAACTGAATGTATCCTCTGTGCCTGGAATTTCCCCGACATTCTGGCAGATCGTAATAACCTTTGCCCCAACGCGCTGGGATAATTTTTCGGCAGCATCCTTGGGGTAATATGTTGGCATGACAATAGCTTTTATGTTATTGGCTTTGACATAGCCTTCAAGGAATTCCAAATGCTTCGGCGTAGGCGGAATACCTGGTTTCGGTTCTATAAACTGTTCCGCTTTAAGGCCTAAAAAATCTGCAAAATAGACAATATCATCGTGATAAGAAATGATCTCCTGGCCTTTGCAAAAACCACAGAGTCTTTTCCATTCGCCAATCTTCTCTTCTATCCTGGAAACAAATGCCTTCGCATTCTCTTCATAATATGAGGCATTTTTAGAATCAATCTCTTTGAGTTTCTCAAGAATAGTTTCAGCCATAATCTTGGCATTTTCAGGATTCATATTATAATGAGGATTACCAAACATGTGAATATCGCCTTGCGAACGCGAAATTGGCTGCGTCGGGACATTAAGAATAGTGACACCTTTTGAGAGATCAAGATTTCTCCCAGCGCCTCTGAAAAGCTCAGGTTTTCCTGCGGCTTCAAGAAGCGGATCAGACCAAGCCTCAAGGTCAAGACCGGCATTGACATAAAGATCTGCTTTGGCCACATTTCTGACGTCACTTGGCTTAGGCTGGATAAAATGAACGTTAAATTTTGGTTGGGCAATATATTTTACTTCTACCCTGTCTTTTCCTATCTGTTTTACAATATCGGCAAACAAAGTTTGGGTTGTGACTATTTTTAACGGTGCCTCAGTTGCAAAAAGCAACCTTTGACCAAAAAACAATAAAGTACAGCATATTGTAACAAAAAATATACTTTTTAATCTAACTGGCATATTGTCCTCCATTTGATTATTGAAGCTTATGTTTATGATCGCCTATGGCAAATGTTCCCTGTAAAAAGACTCTGTTATCATTTTCACCTGTAGTTTTGTCTATATGCGAAACTTGCACTCTCCATCTGGCAAATTCACTTTGGTAAAATGTTAGGTATCCTGTATAGCCAATTTCAGCTTTATTGGGATCAGTTAATAGCCTGTCAATTGGCTCCACATAATCGAATCTAAGGCCTGTGCCCCAAAGTGATGAAAGCCTGAAATCAAATAAACCATAGCCTCCCCAGAAGTTCCCAGTAGGATCAGTAGTGCCAATAGTAGGTTCAGCTTCTCTGCGGTCCAAATAAAAAGTTTCTCCCTGTAGTTTGACATCTTGATTAGGACTGATTATATGCCGCAATGTTGCGTCTAACCCTAAAACATTTGTTTTAAAACTCACATCATTATCATTAGAACCAAGGGCATCTGAAAGCCCAAGTTCAAAATTTGTTGAATCAGTAATATCAAAATAATTCTTAAGGTGCCCATAGAGTGTGGGACGTCTTGTAGCAGAACCAAATGCAGTTCCTTCTTCTCCGTTTCCACCCTCAAGCACACCTATTGTAAGCTGGTGAACTGAAGGAAGTGGCAAATCTAAAATATTCGTCAGATCTACTCCAGACTTACTCATACCTTCATCCCCGAAATAACGCTGTACAACAAGTGGTTCATCTACGGTATCAATACTATCCCTATGAACCGGCAACATCTTCCCTATTTTTGGCTTGAACCTGCCTATCCTTGCAGTTGTATTAAAAGGAAGGTCGAAACGCGTTAAATACGCTTCCTCAAGATCTATTTCTTACATTTACTCGATTAGCTGTTTCTGTGTCGAACCTAGATTTCTCAAATTTTACAGCCATATCTGCCACTGCGCCTATTTCGGGCGTGAATTTACCTGATTGAGATGGCAGTTGTGGAACAGAAGCCGGAACAAGAGAAGCCTGTGGTCTTATATTTTGGGCTTCTTTTAAAGAATTGATATCTTTTTGCTGAGACTCAACTGTATTTTTCAAATCCTTTACTGCTTGGGTTAATTCCTTTATCTGTTCTTTTAATTCGGTCGTCTCATCTGCAAATGCTGTGTTTATCATCAAGCAACAGCTAAGTAAAATGAGAATAAATACAATTCTCATGGCTCCTCCCGATTTTGATTTAACTATTAATAAATTAGATTTTAGGTCCGGAATAAATTTTAGAGAACAACAGGGGGTGCTCTGGAAGAAAAATATTCAATAAAGAATTGATCTAAAGAAAGAAAATTATTGCAACAATAACCTATTACACTGAATATAAGAAGTAAGAAACTTGCTATTTCAAAGATAGCGTTATTTCCATTTGGATTAAGCAAATTAAATTGATAGAGCGGGCAGGATTTGTGTTGCGACTGATCTGAATCATTTCCATGGACATGAGGAATACTAGCCAGCACTCCTATAACACTCAAGGAAAAAATGACAACTATAATCAGAACTGATAAAAATTTCCTCATATTTTTTATTATAGTTCAAATAATTATTTATGTAAAC
>JAPLMC010000058.1 GCA_026387215.1 Candidatus Omnitrophota bacterium | reverse complement strand
ACGTCCTCCTTTCTTTTAGTCTTCAATGGCTTAAAATTATAATAATAACTGAAAAAAGTATATCATATATGTAATATTTTGTCAAGAAATGCCATTTCAAGCAATGCCATGATATTCGTTTTACAGCTATAAGATCTTGACAAAAGTGACATTGTTAGATTGTCAAGATTATGATGTTGGGAAAAGCTGGCTAGCGAGCTACTATTTCTGTAAGCTTAAACACTGGTAGGAACATGGCTATAACTATACCACCTATAACGATACCTAAAAAACCTATTATTAGAGGCTCTATCAGGCTGGTAAGCCCGCTTACAGCAGCATCCACCTGGTCTTCGTAAAAATCAGCTATTTTAGTAAGCATTTTTTCTAGTTCCCCTGTCTGCTCTCCAACTTTTATCATCCTGACAACCATTGGAGGAAACGCTCCACTTTTGGCCAAGGGATCAGCTATGTTTTCGCCTTCCTTTATGCCGCTACGAACACTCTCTACTGCTTTTTCTATTACAGTGTTGCCTGCGGTTTTCCCGACTATCTCCAACGAAACAAGTATAGGCACTCCGCTTTTAACAAGCGTTGCAAACGTCCTTGTAAATTTTGCAACAGCTACTTTTCTAAAAAGAGACCCGAGGACAGGCATACCGAGAAGCATTCTGTCAAAATTTTCCTTTCCCTGCGAAGTCCTTGCATACTTTTTTAATACAAATACCATAATAGCGATCCCTGAAGCTACATATAAAAATAGTTGCCTTATTGTATCGCTTATAAGAATCAGAATTCTGGTAGGCAAAGGTAACTCTCCGCCCAACATTGAAAATATTCCTTTAAAAGTAGGTATAACTTTTAAAAGCATAACAAGCGTTATAAGCATTGCCATTGTTATTACAACTGTAGGATATACAAGACTGGATTTTACTTTCCTCTGTAATGTGTTAGTTTTTTCAAGATACGACGCAAGCCTGTCAAGAATATCGTCCAGTGCGCCGCTTGACTCGCCAGCCCTCACCATATTTATATAAAGAGCTGAAAATACTGCCGGGTGCCTTGCAAGCGCATCAGAAAAGCTTGAACCTGTCTCTATATCATCTTTTATCTTTAACAGAATACTTTTAAAAACAGGTTTTTCTATCTGTTCGCATAAAATGTCCAAAGCCTGCACCAGAGGTATACCACTATCTACCATAGTAGCAAGCTGCCTGGAAAATATAACTATCTCTTCCAGCTTTACGCTGCCTCCTGAATGCATAAGCCTTCTCTTTGCGGTTTCTTCTATAGAAATTATTATAAGATCTTTTTTGCGCAGCGCTTCTACTAGAAGAGATTTGTCTGAATATTCCAATATCCCGCTCACTGTTTTTCCAGTAATCTCTTTTGCAACACATTTAAATATTGGCATAAATTGGTTTAAACTACATTCACTCCTCTGTAGTTACCCGCATAACTTCTTTCATGCTGGTCACGCCGCTTTTGCATTTCTCCATACCGTCGTCACGCAAAGTCTTCATGCCTCTTGAAACAGCGTAATTTCTGATAGCGT
>JAPLMC010000104.1 GCA_026387215.1 Candidatus Omnitrophota bacterium | reverse complement strand
TTTTCATAAATATAAGAAACCAATGTTAACGCAGAATCTAAAACACCTCCCACTCCTTCGCTTGTACCAGCAGTCATAATATATACCTGTTCAAAAACTTGAAAAGAATTAATAACTGATATTATTAATACAAAAAGTAGTGTCGGCCGCAGTAAAGGTAAAGTAACATACCAGAATTTCTGCCAGCCATTTGCCCCATCAACTTCAGCAGCATCATAGAAAACCTGTGGGATTGTTTGTAGACCGGCAAGAAAGATAAACATATTATATCCCAATCCACCCCAAATAGCTACAATCATAATTGTTGGAAGTATAGAATTTGGATTTATCAGCCAATCAACAGGCCTTGAACCAATCTTTATCAGCAAGTGATTAATTAATCCGTACTTCTCTCCTGCAAAAAGCCATCTCCAAATTACTGAATAAGCAATAACTGAGGTTATGATAGGCATAAAAAACATCGACTTATAAAAATTCTTAAACTTTATTTTCTGATCAATCGCTACTGCTAATAACAGAGCTATTGAGATACTTAACGGCACCACTCCAAGCGTATAAACAACAGTATTGCGCAAGGCTTTCCAAAAGCGAGGGTCATGAAAAAATATCTGATAATAATTATCCAACCCTACCCAACGCGAATGAGTAAAAATATTATATTTAGTAAAACTCAAGAAAAAAGAAGCAAGAACCGGAATAACTATAAATATACAGAATAATATAACTACTGGTGCAATAAAGAGATATGAATACTTCTGCTCTATTAAGTTTTTCATTAAATCATCTTTAGATTTCATATTTCCTGGCATATTTTTTTAGCATCTCCACTGCCTTAGGAGTATCTTTTATCTCATCCTGATGGTTCATATCCTGGCCTTCAAATTCTAAAGAAAAAAATCCTCTATAATCTGCTTTCTTTAATATACTGAATATCTTATCATAATCAAATTCAAGTTCTTTGCAATCATCGCTAATATGATGCACCTTTGCGTGTATATGAGGCGCATACATAATCGTATTCTCTATCCCTTTATAGCTATCCACATCTTGATAATTACCTGTGTCTAAATTTATACCTACCCATTCTGAATTAATCTCTTTTATCAACCTTAAAGTATCTTCAGAAGTAGAGAGAAAACCACCGTTATTATGCGGCTCTATCGCCAAAACTATACCCGTCTCTTTGGCTTTCTTTTCACATTCTCTAATGCAATCAACCATTGCCGGCCAAATCTTTTCCCTGTCTTCATAAGGCAAAGGCCAGCCGGAAAATATTCTCAAAACTGGCGCGCCTAAAATATAGGCTGCGTCAAGCCAGTCTTTAACTGACTGCACCTCTTTTTTTCTCTCTTCCGGAGTGGCTTTTCCAAAATTGTTTCCCGGGGAAAGGCACGCGATAGTTAAATGTAAATCTGTCGCCATCTTCTTGCACATAATCAATGACTTCTTATCCGTCTTAGGCAGATGGTCGGCAATAATGTCAATCCCACCTAACTTTAAATCCTTTGCACAAACCTTTAATAATCCAATAAAATCCAATTTACCGGATTCTAATGATCTGTGATATGACCAGCTACATAAACCCAATTTCATTTCGGTTATCCTTTAGTTTATCTTTACCCACTTACCCCTCTTATTCGACTCATAAGCTGCAACGATCAGTTTAAGCGTTTCTTTGCCTTCCTGAGCTGAAATAAATGGTTTTTGCTTTTTCTGGATACAATCAATAAAATAATGAATTGCATTGTCCCATCCGCCGCCAGACCCAATCTTAAGATTCTCTTTTTTAAACGCTCGATTTGGGTCTTCGCCTACGCCTGTCTTTACCAGAGTTAGGACTGCTGGCCGAGCGCTACATATACTGGTGATCATTTTTCCTTTTTGGCCATAAACATAAGTTAATACTTCATAAGGCCTGGTTGTCCAGCTACATTCGAATTCGCCTTTTGTCCCATCCTCAAATCTTAATAGCACAGTGGCATTATCATCTACAGGCAATTTCTTCTCTAAAGTCTGGATTGTTGCAAAAAGCTCAACTACCTTCTTCCCTTTAAACCATCGTATTAGATCAGCAATATGAACTCCTATATCAACCATGCATCCACCGCCAGATTTTTTCTTTTCATAATACCAATCGCTTTGGCCTTGTGACCAGTATTCTGGCCCAGCATGGCCAATCCTTCCTTTAATATTATGAATTTTGCCTAATACACCTGAAGAAATAACCTTTTTTGCAGCTTGATGAACCGGGTCAAATCTTTGAGTCTGCTCTACCATTAAAAAAACTCCGGCCTTTTCTACAGCCTTGATCATATTATCTACTGCTTTTAGAGAAATAGTTATTGGTTTCTCAACAAGGATATGCTTATTGTTGTTAGCTGCTCCTATGGCCATTTTTTCATGCAAATAATTTGGGGTATTCACAAAAACAACGTCTATATCTTTTCTGGTAATCAACGTTTTCCAATTTTCAATAATATCAACTTTTTCCAGGTCAAATTTCCCTGCTAAATTTTCAGCGCGTTTTTTTATAATATCACATAAACATACAACCTCGCATTTATGCTTATAATTCATTAAGTTTGGTAAACTTGCTCTTTCAGTAATCTTCCCACAACCAATTATTCCTACCTTAATCATGATCTAACACGTCTCCTTTTTTGTGCTGCTTTATAAATATTCCACACTATTTTTTGCGTCTTAAGCGCTTCTTCTCCATTTACCTCTGGTTCTCGATTTTCCTTAAGGGCCTTGTAAAACTCTTTTATCTGTATCCAATGGCAAACCCCCCAATAATCTTTCCTATTTTCTCCATAATCAATATAATCATCTGACTTTGGCTTTGCCTCAAGTTCTTTGCCGTCATAAAAACTAATCCTTGCAGAGTCTTTAATTATCTTAGCTCTCCCATTTTCGCAGTCTATTTCAATTTCTGGGTCAGCATCAAACGAATAAAAATTCATCAGGTAGAAACATATATAAGCGCCCTTCTTAAACTTAATCACGCCTTCTGCTAAATCCTCAACTTCAATTAATTTATGCATCCTTCGGCTAGTATTTGCCTCAACATAATCTACCTTATCGTCAATAAGCCACCTTAAGATATCAATGAAATGTATTGCCTGATCAATCAGCACTCCGCCGCCTTCTTTATCAAGCCTTCCTTTCCAATCGCTGGTCTTATAGTAACTGTCTGGTTTATGATAAGTTACAAAAAGTCTGGCTGCCTTAATTCTGCCAAGCCTACCGTTAAGTAAGTTCTCTCTAACAAGCCTTGAACCAGGATTATACCTATTCTGTAAGATTACCCCTAACTTTACCTTATTATCTTTGGCAGCTTTAATCATCCTTTCTCCATCTTTGGGATCAATTGAAATAGGTTTTTCTGTAAGCACATTTATTTTATTTTTTAAAGCGCAGATTGCCATTGGAGAATGCAGATAATGAGGCGTCAGGATATGAACTGAGTCAAGTTTTTCTTCTTTAAACATCTTGCTATAATCTGTATAGAAATGACATTTATATTTCTTTGCTGCTTGACTAGCGCGGGCAAGTTTGATATCGCATACAGAAGCTAGTTCTACGTTAGGGGTATTTACCAGCGATTCTGCATGCACAGAGAATATATTTCCGCATCCAATCAAGCCTACTCTAAATTTCAAAGCTTCCTCCGCAAATCCCGATCATAAATTCCGATCGCGGATCGAGCAAATGCCAAATCCGCGATCAGGAACAATTCTACAATCAGTTATTTACACCGTACCTCTGCGCGCTTCAAGGCTCCTGCGAATCTCCTCGGATTTTTGTCTTGTGAGTGGCACACGCAAAACAAAAATAATAGCTACGATCAGACCCACTACTGGCAAAGAAGCCAGGCTAGAGCGAATCCAGAATATAGTCTCAGGCAACTGTACCTTAAGTTTCCAGGTAAAACCCGCCCATGTCAAAATAAGGCCGGAAAAATAATACCCGAATGAATTTCCAAGTTTAAGAATATATGAAGCACAGGCAGTAAAAGAACCTTCTCTTCTTTTCCCTGTATTGAGCTCATCATAGTCAATAATATCTGCGCCAATAGAACTATGCAGCATCCACAGAGAAGCAGAAGCCATTCCCATCAAGCCTGAAGAGATCGTTTGCAGCCATATAATCGCCGGCGTATACAAGAACCAGGAACCAGCGTAACCACATATGCCTATTACACAGGCTACCACTGCTGCCTCGCGTTTGCCAATACGATGTGATAAAGCAGCATGCAATGGAACCCCTATAAGGCCGCCCAGCATAAAAGCCACTCCCATCCAAAACTGCCAATTATCTCCGATAATTTTGTCGCCTCCGGCTACATAAAAAACCGTAGCATAGTAACCAAGCGAGCCCACCATGCTAGTGCCCAAAGTAAAAGCGCCTCCCATAACCATCATCTGACGGAATGGATGGCACTTAAGAGTCTCTCCTAATCCACTCAGAATAGAAATTTTCTTAGTAACTTTTACTACCACTTTCTCATAGTAGCGTTCTTTACTTTTAAAGAAAATAGTTATGGCAAAAATAGCCATTATTACGCCCAATATTGATGTGTATACCTGCATCCCAAAAAGAGTATTTTTTTGTCCTGTTCCCGGGATAAGAAACCAGGCCAGATTAGTAAACCGCAAAGCATAAAAATTGCCCAATTCTGAAATCTTTTGGGCCATACTGCGATAGGACATAATAGAGGTGCGCTCTTCATAATCAGGCGTCATTTCCGCTCCCAAACTGTAGTAAGGTATAGTAAAAGCGCTGACTATGGGCATATAGACCATGGTTGACGCTACCATATACCAAAACACCACGGATACGCCAAGGAATTTTATCTCCACCCAGGATGGCGACACCAAAAATAAAACTGGTAGGCACAGTCCTGCTAAAATACCAGCGATTAAAATAAAAGGACGCCGACGTCCCCATTTGGTACGTAAATTATCAGACAACCAACCCACCACAGGATCAATAAAAGCATCCCAGACTCGAATCAATGTAATCCCCAAACCCACTAGCCAAGGTTCAATACCCAAATACATATTAAAAACCGCAAAAGCAACAGCTGGGTACAACCAGAGGCCCCACATATCAACTGCCGTGCCAAGACTATAGGCTATCTTCGTCGAAACCGGAAGACGATCCCGAAGAGGCAGGCCTTTCTCCCCATTAACAACATTAGCTTTTTGCATTCTTTTTTCTCCCCCTCCCCTTTTTATCCCTCGCCAGAAAATTCCACATGTGAAGACAAGGATAAATGAGATTGGCTCGGGATTCGCTCAAACGAACCCCATAATAAGAAATACACGGTTATAAAACCGTGGAGCTTCATAAATTAATCTTAACGAAAACCGTGATATCTCTTTCCAGTACGACATGCCTCTATAAGCCGCTCTAAGCTTGTAATAGCCACGCATTGAACTGTATCAGCACCGCCGTAATAAAGTTTAACCTCGCCATTATCTTCCACTACAGCGCCACAGGTAAACACAACGCTGGGAGTTTGTCCCACAAGTTCATATTGCTCCTCAGGAATTAAGATTGCGTCTTCAGCCATAGCCTTGACTTTTGACGGATCATTCAAATCCAAAAGACAAACACCTAATTGATAAACAAAATGTGCTTTGCATTGAGTACGCACTCCGTGAAAAATATTCAACCATCCTTCAGGTGTTTTAATAGGAGCAGCTCCTGGTCCGATTTTTGTCCAGGCCCAGCGAATCCCCTCCCAGTTCCTGAACACGCATTCACTCTTTCCCCAAAAGATAAGATCCGGAGAATAAGATACCCAAATATCCCCGGTATTGGCCCCGGTATTTGGCCGGTCAAGACGTGCATACAATCCGTTGATCTTCTCTGGAAAAAGCACTCCATTGCGGTTATCTGTTTCAGAAATAAATCCCATCCATTGGAATTTCTTAAAATCTTCTGTCTTCATCAGACTCAGCCGGCAGGTGTGGCCAGAGTGTGCGGCATGAACTATATAATACACATCCCCTATTTTTGTCACGCGCGGATCATAAATCATGGATTCAGCATATCTCTTAAACTCCGGATCATCATAGGGCATATCCACTGGTTTTGGCCGCGGCTTAAAATGGTAACCGTCTTTGCTTTCCGCGATCCAAAAACTGTCAAGCAAAGCAGAGTTCTCCACCCGACAGACCATCAGATAAATACCATTATATTTTACGATGCCGGAATTAAAAACATTTTTTATATCAGCATCTGCAGGAAAATCCTTGCCTGTCAAAATAGGATTCCCTTCATACCGCTTGCATATAGGATATTTGCTTGTTTTCATGTCTAATTTCCTTTCTTTGTGCGCGTTGTTTTTATTAAATATTTATTAAAAGTATATTATACGAAACGCTTAAATTAATTGCAAGCAGTTTTTCACAATAACCCGACACATCCAGCCAGGCCTGAGCCAACCCCAAAAAAAGCAAATTTCTCCCCCTTTGCCTTAAAGGGGCCAAAGTATACATTGGCAATGCCGGCAGCGATGCCATCGTTTATTATATGGACATGACAGCCTTTCATGCCTTTCCTGGCTAACAGCCCTTCAAGGGTATGGCTAAAATTAAACCCGTCTTTTTTCCTGAAAAAAGGCAGGTAATCTGTAGAATTTACAATGTAGCCATGACTGGTAGCTCCTGGGATAGACACTGCTATATGCCGCGAGACAGCTAAAATTAAACCCATCTTTTTTCCTGAAAAAAGGTAGGTAATCTGTGGAATTAATAATATAGCCGTTACTGGTAGCTCCTGGGATAGATACTGCTATATGCTGCGATACCTGCAAGCTTGCGTTTATGGCTTTAGTTTGAGTTAAAATAATTAAATTGGCTATTTCTTCCAGGATTAGACTGCGGATATTCTTACCCATAGCGTATTCTTTCTTACTATAACTTTTTCGTGAATCCAAAAAGCCTTTACGTTGAAAATGATAAGGAGTTTTGACTGAATGCTGGAAAAGCCCAAGATATGTTCCGCGCCTTAAAATAATATTCTCCTCCCTAAGATTTACAGCCATTAAACCTACGCCTATATCGTCTCTCCCCAGATCTATGCCAATAACAGCTATTTTCCTTAGCTCTTTCTTCTTTGCCTCCTTACAAACTAAGCCGCGAATATTCGTTACTGCGCCTAAGAACCCAGCCTCTTTACCTGGAAATTTAGCCTGATATACCTTAATATCCCGTAAACCGCTGTTTGATAAATATATTTTTATTAATTCAACTAATATCTTGCCGGTTGTATCCTCAGATACCCCTCCTCCTATGATAACAATATTAAGGCCTTTCCAGTAGTCTCTTTCTTTATTTGGCCAATTTGGCTTACATCCTTTCCCTTTGGTTAAAACCTCGATCCCTTTGGCGGCATTTTTGGCTAACTGTCCAAGTAAAAACAAGGCTTTCCCAGCCGCA
>JAPLMC010000036.1:30844-32320 GCA_026387215.1 Candidatus Omnitrophota bacterium | reverse complement strand
GACCAATGCCCTGCTTAATTAAGTACAGCATATGTGGATGTTATAAGGGCGATGATATTATGCAGGATGATGTTGGAAATAAGAACAAATATTTCCAACATAGTCCTTGGATAGATAAAGATTATCATAAAGTAATACTTAATGCTCCGCTTAGATTTAGATATGATTTTAAGATATCCGATTTTTGCGAGGCAATGGTAACTAAAGTTAATGAATATGCCCAAAGAAGAGTATTTTCTTTAAAAGAATTTTCTGAAATGTGGTCAGAGTTGCTATATATAAAGTACTCATTAGTAAATAATGATATAGATACGGATGAACTAAAAGAAATTTTCAATGCCAAAATAGACCTATATAAAATAAAACCTACGCCCCAGCATGATTTTTATTTACAGCATTATTTAGATTATTTAGATGATTTTGAAAAGGGCAAGATTTTAAAACGATGCAGATACTGTGACAAGGCGTTTGATTTTAAAGATAAGAAACTGTACTGTAATGCTAAATGTGCAAGAGCTGCTCAAAACTTACGTGGTTATCAAAGATATACACCTACTCGAAAAAGAACATCTAGAATAAGAATGAGAAAATATAGGCAAAATGGCGACTATCTCGATAAAAGAAGACAATCCTCGCAAGACTAAAAATCCCTCATTTTCTTACCAAAAACTACCCTGCTGAAACATATCTAAAAAATCAAGCGTTTTAGCAAATTTTCAAACCAAAACTTTTAGTGCATAATTAGCGTGTAAGAACAATAAATTTTCTACACGCTTTTTATTTAAACAAAGTGGAGGCTGAAAATGACAAACGCACAAGATATTAAAATTTATAGAGATTTTTTTAAAGGTAGGTTAGATGATTTTGCTGAACAAACAGAAGCAGGTGAATATTATAGGTTAGGCAAACCATTTGAAGAGTCGTGTATAGCTGAACATTTGGAAGGACATAAGAGTTACGGAATGTATCTTATTATTCCTGACAGTAATCTTTGTTGGCATACCGTGATTGACATAGACGTGCTCGAAATAGAGCCCGTTACCTTTATAATAGCTGCTCTTTTAAAAATTGGGATAAAAGATACTCAAATACTGTTAGAGTTTTCTGGTAGTAAAGGTTATCATGTTTGGCTTACTTTTGACAAGGCTATTGACTCATGGAAAACACTTAAATTAGGACAGGCTATAGTTGAATCAAGCGGAATAGAAACAAAAATAGAGGTTTCTCCTAAACAAGATAGCGTTGCCAAAGATAAATTTGGTAGTCTTATAAAATTACCATTAGGAGTTCATAAGAAATCAGGTAAGCGGTCTTGTTTTTTAGGTACTAAATTTGAGCCTATAACTGATTGGTGCTCTCATTTGACTAGTATAGAAAAAGTAAGCATTGAGCAATTGGATTCTATTTTATTAGAGGTGTTTAAACAAGAACATTTTATGGTTGTAAAGACACAACTAGATGAACGCATGCCTATTA
>JAPLMC010000036.1:0-30824 GCA_026387215.1 Candidatus Omnitrophota bacterium | reverse complement strand
AAGAGGAAAATTACCTCCCTGCGTTAAAAAAATATCAAAAAGTGACATACTAGAAGGCATCAGAGATAACATACTTTATAGATTAGCAATAATATTTAAGAAGAATAGTTATTTAAAGGAAGCAACACTAGAAATGCTTCAAAGATTGAATAAAGAGCGATGCAAACCACCATTAAGCGAAACAGAAGTATTTAAGAAAGTAGACTCTGCTTATGAAGGTGCTTATACAGGATTTGGATGTGAAGCAAGTTATATGCAGGAATTTTGCGACGAAGCATGCTTTTTAAAAAAAGGTAATATTTTAAATGAAGATAAAGATTTTGGTCAGCCTGTAGTTTTAAAAGATTTTATAGATAATTTTAAAGATGAAAAAATAGAAAGTATCTGGGGAGATGGTATTATAAATTACGATTCAAAAACAATTATCAGCGGCATGGGCAAATTAGGCAAAAGTAATTTTGTTATGAATCTAGGTTTATGTATTGCTACAGGCAGAGACTTCTTAAATATACGAGTAATAAAGAAATCAAAAGTTCTGTATATCCAACAAGAAATCAGTAGCCATGCACTTTATGCTCGACTTAAATTAATGCTTGAATCTATAGGCGAAGTAGATAAAGAGAATTTTACAATTTGCAATGTAAGAGGTTTTGATATCCTTAACGCAAGCCATTTCTCTCAATTAGAAAAATGGATAAGAGAGAAAGGGTATGAAGTTGTTATGTTTGACCCTTTATACAAATTTCATAATAAAGAGGAGAATTCAACGCAAGCGATGAAGCAGGTTTTTGATAAATTTGACGAACTGATTGATAAATATAAAATCAGTATAATTATAGTTCATCATCATGGTAAAGGGGAAAAACAAGGCGGTCATGTACTCAGGGGTTCTAGTACTATCTTTGATTGGGGAGACTCTTATATTATTTTAAAATCTTCTGGCGACTCAATAGAAGTTACATGGGAATTAAGAAATGCAGCAAATCCTAGACCATTAAAAATCAAGCTAAACAATAATCTCTATTACGAATGTTCGGCAGCCGATAAAAAAGAGTCTGCGATTAATAAAATAGTAGACATTGTAAAAGCAAGTAGCCAAGATGGTATTTCTCAAAAAGACATTGTAGAAAAGGCAAAGGAGTCTATCGGTGTGTCAGACGGGACAGTTCGAAATTTTATAAAAGAAGCTAAAAAGAGAAAAAAAATAAAGACATTAGATGCTAAACAAAAGAAAGGCAAAGGTGTTTATTGGAGCATTACGTAGGTGCAAAAATAAGTGTAAATGCAAGTGCAAAGTTGCAGTAAAACTAGCTTGCACTTATGTAACAGCTTGAAATTTAAAGATTTAAGTAATATAAAGACTATTTCAGTGTAAATTTTAGATTGCACTTGTAACATTATATATTTAAATAAGTTATGCTAAGTGCAAAATGCAAACTTATCTTATATATAATTATCTTTTACAGAACAGCATTAAAGTAATAGATAGAGAATGCTGGTATGTATATATATTATAAGCAACACTATTTGGATGTGCTTGGTTTGCGTTGGATTTGAATATGGGCGGTCTTTATAGCTTATATGTGGGGTAAAATACAGTTTTTTCAGGAAGTTGTCTCTAATAAAGGATTCCAATAATGGATAAGAGATATATAGATATAAAAGAAGCTTCAGGGTATCTGGGTATTCAAGTGAGCACAATATACTCTTGGACGCACCAGAAGCAGATACCTTATATAAAGATGGGTAGGCTGTTGAAATTTGACTTACTGGATTTAGATAAATGGGTGCTTACTAAAAGAGTAGTTAATGAGGAAATAGATGGGGATATATCTTGACTTACCGAGGTCATGTGATATCCTCCACCACCAAGAGAGAATAGAGAGTGCTATTATGGGAATATACAAAAAAAGAGAAAATTATTATATGATTGATTATTATCTGGATAAGAAGCGGATATGGGAGCATGGCGGCAGAACTAGAACAGAAGCTCGTTATAAACTTGAAAAGAGGCGAACAGATGTAAGAGAAGGTAAATTAAGCCTTACGGCTATTAAAGATAGAATAACTTTTAAGAATTTTGCCATAGATTATTTAAAGAAAATTAAAGAATCAAAACGTTCTTATAGTAGAGAAAAAATAATAGTTAAATGTTTAATAAAATATTTTGGTAATAAAACTTTAAATAAGATAATTCCTAACGAAATTGAAAATTATATGTATGATAGGCTTAAATATGTAAAAAAATCAACAGTAAACAGAGAAACTATAGTTTTAAGGCATATGTTAAACGAAGCAGTGAAATTAGGTAAGATGATGCGAAGCCCAATGATTAATATAAAGCAATTTAAAATAGAAGAACGTGCAATACGTGTAATTTCAAAAGATGAAGAAGAAAAGTTATTAAACGCCTCTTGCAATCACTTAAAATCTATTATTATAGCAGCATTGAATACAGGCATGAGACTGGGAGAAATTCTTAATCTTAAATGGGAAAATGTAGATTTAGAAAAAGAGATAATAACACTTACAAAAACAAAAAGTGGTAAGATTAGAACAATCCCCATTAATAATAAATTGAAAGAAGTACTAAAATGTGCTATAAATGTAAACAGTGAATATGTTTTTTGCGATGATTGTGGCAAGCCAATAGAATCTATAAAGACAGCATTTAATAATGCATTACGAAGGTCTGGTATCAATAAATGCAGATTTCATGATACTAGGGCAACTTTTACTACAAGACTGATTGAAAATAATGTAAATTTAGTTACTGTTCAAAATTTACTAGGGCATGCAGATATCAAAACAACTATGAAATATGCTAATCCTAATTCTGAATATAACAGACAAGCAGTAGAGACTTTAAATTAGTAAATATCGTGCACAATACCGTTACTAATCAAATTATTACAGAATTGATATTTATCGTAACACATTGAAAATACAATACATGCCGATGTAGCTCAGTTGGTAGAGCAGTGCTTTCGTAAAGCTCAGGTCGGTGGTTCAAATCCACTCATCGGCTCCACAAATTTTACAAAGTAAAATTTGATCCCGAGCAACTATGATTTTGCATGTAGTTGCGAGGGAATACTGATGAGCAACTTTGTATTAAATACAAATGAGAGCTGTTTAAGTATTTGCTTAATCGGCGGTTTCCCTCGCGGCGCAAAGTAAAAATATTGCCGCTCGAGACTCGCCCAACCTTACGGCTGGGTTCGCAAATCCACTCATCGGTTCCAAAATTCTGCCGAATAGGCAGAATGAGTCCCGAGTAGCCCTTGTCTTTTCTATTATGCTGCAAGGGGTGTTAACTATTTCAACTATCTAGGTTTTAGAAAAAGGTTAATTTTAATGGCCCACGTCCGAGAACTTTTAAAAAATAAAAATTTTTTTCTCCTATGGTTTGCCCAAATAGTTTCAAATTTTGGAGACAGACTGAACCAAATGGCTTTGATAGGGCTTATTTATATCCGCACTCCTGGCTCTACAATAGAGTTGGCAAAGCTTCTCTCCTTTACAATAATCCCGGTATTTATTATAGGTCCTATAGCAGGCATATATGTGGATAGATGGAATAGGAGAACTACTATGATTGCTTGTGACATCATAAGAGGCTTGCTGGTACTTACGATTCCCTTGATTGTTAAATACTCCACTAGCATGGTTCCAATATACATAATCGTATTTATAATTTTTTCTGTAACAAGATTTTTTGTACCTTCAAAACTATCTATAATTCCAGATATTGTCCATAAAGATAAACTTCTTTTAGCGAATTCGCTATCCTCTACAACTATGATGATTGCTACGATAGTTAGCTTTGGGTTTAGCGGAATAATAGTTGCTGTGTTTGGGCCTCAGGCAGGATTTTATATAGACTCAGCAAGTTATTTTATATCCGCAATACTGGTATTTTTTGTAGCAGTTAAATTAAAAGAAAATATAGAGCTGAGCGGAGCCAGCACGAAGCTTACAGATATCTCCAGGAGAACTATTGTTGGAGATATAAAAGAGGGCATTGAGTATTTGAAAGGTCATAAAGACATAAGAATGGTTGCAAACACAATGTTTCTTATTATGGCAGGGGTTGGCTCTATTTACATAGTGATAATAGTTTTTATACAGAAAGCGCTACAATCATCTACTAAGCATCTCGGGTTGCTTGTGATGTTTTTAGGAGTAGGGTTATTTCTGGGCTCCATTATATACGGGAAGTTTGGATCAAAGTTTTCAAAGAGAAAGGTAATCAATTTTGGGCTATTAACTACAGGATTAACGATAGTGCTATTTACTATATGCCTAAAATTTATACCTTCTTTTTTTATAGCCGGCCTATTATCAATAGTACTTGGAATTTTTAGCGCCCCCATAATCGTATCTTCCAACACTCTGCTTCATGAGGTAACGCATGATGAAATGAGAGGGAGGATTTTTAGTTCTCTCGAGATAGTGATGCATGTAGGATTTCTTTTATTTATGTTTCTTGCGTCTCTTATAGCTGAGAAGATAGGCGGAGATTGGGTCCTTATAACAACAGGGATTTTATTTTCTATTATAGGTTTGATAAAATTAATAAGGTTAGGAAACGAAGAGGAAAAAGTTTAGAAGGGTAGTTATTTCTGTTTCTTTTTGGATTTGTTGGATTCGGTACATTTTGAATAGTAATTGCAGGTAGAGCAGCATGCGTCATCTTCATGCCGCTCGCCTCTGTACCACTTGGTTTCGCATGTCCAATAAATCTGACAATCTGTGCAACATTTTCCGAAATTGTCAATGCTCATTTTATTCTCCTGTACCATAAGTATACCCTAACTTAAAAAGGTTGTCAAGAAACCAGCTTTTCTGTATAATTAAATAATATGGCTAGCGTAAATTTCATACACCCCCCTGATTATAAAGATATTACAAAAAATAAGAAAATAGAAACAGCTCTGCCGCCCAAAAAGGCAATATTGCTCCTATCTCAGCATACAGGAGCTCCTTCAGAGCCTGTAGTTAGCGTAGGAGACAGCGTTAAGACAGGCTCTTTAATAGCTCAGGCAAAAGGGTTTATATCCAGCAATCTGCATTCAAGCATTTCCGGCAAAGTCGTTACAATCGAAGATAGCCCCCACCCTATAATAGGTTTATCCAGAGCAATCATCATAGAGTCAGATGGCCTGGATACAAAAGCATATTTAAATTCAGTTTCCGCCAAAGATATTTCAGCTTTGTCAAAAGAGGAGATAATGACTTTAATAAAAGAAGCAGGTATTGTAGGTTTGGGAGGCGCTGCGTTTCCAACGTTAGTAAAATTGAACCCTCCACCTGCTAAGAAAATAATCTCACTTATTATAAATGGCGCAGAATGTGAGCCTTTTCTTACTTGCGACCATCGCTTGATGCTTGAAAAATCAAAAGAAATAATTCTGGGCGTTCAATTGGTAGCAAATGTTTTAGGAGTTAAAAATATCATCATAGGCATAGAGGAAAATAAGCTAGATGCAATAGAAAGCATAAAGAGCGTGGTATTCAGGATGAAAGCCGATGATTTAAAACCGAAAGTAGTAAGCTTAAAGACCAAATATCCGCAGGGAGGGGAGAAACAGCTCATAAAAACTTTATTGAACAAAGAGGTTCCTTCAGGTGGGCTACCTCTTGATATAGGAATTGTGGTAATTAACGTGCAGACAATTTTTGCTATTTATGAAGCGATTTATTTAAGAAAACCTTTATACGAAAGAGTTATAACCATATCAGGCGGTTTTCCCAATATAGCAAAAAATATCTTAGTTAGGATAGGTACTCCTATAAAAGATATCCTGGACTATTGCGGCCTAAATCCAAAACTCGATATTTATAAGATTGTAATGGGCGGACCAATGACAGGAGTGGCGCAGAGTAACTCGAAAGCGCCTATTATTAAAGGTACATCAGGCATACTTGTTCTGGATAAAAAATTCAAACTTGAAGAAAAAGAGCTTGAATGTATCAGGTGCTCCAGATGTATTGAAGCATGCCCTGTAGGGCTTATGCCTTGCATGATAGGGCTTAGCTCTAAAAAAGCGAAGTTTGATATAGCAAGTTCATATGATCCTTTTGACTGCATTGAATGCGGTTCTTGCAGTTTTGTATGTCCGTCTAATATACCTCTTGTGCAGCTTATAAAGCTTGCAAAAGTGAAGATCAAGGCTTAGTCTTGAATATATAAGGCAATGAAGATTATTTTAAAATTTGCGTTTATTTTATTTTTTGTAAATTTAATAGCTGCTACGATTCTAGCAGGAACTTATAATCTTACTAAATCTAAGATACAAAAACAAGAAAGCATGATTCAAGAAGAAGCTCTTAAGCAAGTAATGCCAGAAACAATAGGAAATAAGATAGAGCTTGTTAAGGAAAGCGATACAATAAAATATTGGAAAGTATTAAAGGGAGATAACCCAGAACCACAGGGTTATATATATATTGCTAAAAAGTACGGATACTCGAGTGTAATAGAAATAATGGTAGGGATCAGAAAAGACGGGACTATTACAGGCGTGAGAGTTCTTTCTCAGAATGAAACCCCAGGCCTTGGTGCTAAAATCATAGAGATTGTTTCTACCAGGACATTGTTTAGTTCTTTGAGAGAAATATTTATAAAAGAAAAACATCCCAAAGAAATACTATCCCCGTATTTTACAGAACAATTCACAAA
Organism: Candidatus Omnitrophota bacterium; assembly: GCA_026387215.1. GTDB lineage: Bacteria > Omnitrophota > Gorgyraeia > Gorgyraeales > Gorgyraeaceae > UBA10183. The sequence goes on along the minus strand of JAPLMC010000036.1, from coordinate 24,139 downwards.
CAGGAATGTAAAAGAGTTGGAATTATCTAATGGCGGAATTCAAGCAATTACAGGCGCTACTATATCATCCAGAGCAGTGCTGGATTCTATAAAATCAAGTGGATTGGAAATATTAAATAATCGCGATGAATAAACTTACTGTTTCCCAAAGTCCGCATATTAAATCAAATCAGACTACGAAAAATATCATGTGGGCTGTAGTGTGGTCTCTTGTGCCAGCAGGCATAGCAGGTATCTATATATTTGGCATATCAAGCCTGAATGTGATGATTTTATCTGTTCTTTCCTGTGTTTTCACAGAAGCTTTATTTTTGAAATTCAGAAATAGAAACCCTAAAACAGTTTTGGATGGAAGCGCTATATTAACAGGGTTGCTTCTAGCATATAATCTTCCACCCCAGATACCTTTCTGGATACCTGTTGTAGGAGGCGTTGTAAGTATTGCTTTAGGAAAACAGATTTTCGGAGGATTAGGCCAGAATATATTTAACCCAGCTCTTGTGGGAAGGGCATTTTTACAAATCTCATGGCCTGTTTATATGACTACATGGAAAAATCCAAGATGGTGGCCTGATGCAGTATCCAGTGCAACGCCTTTGGCTAAAGAAACAAGCGCGCACTTTAGTTATATGGATTTATTTCTTGGGAATAGAGCAGGCTCTTTAGGCGAAGTTTGTGTGATAGCACTAATTATAGGGGCGCTATTTTTATTGATTACGAAAATAATTTCCCTACACATACCTTTAAGTTTTATAGGCACAGTTGGAGTTATCACCTGGGTATTTGGAAAAGATGGATTTTTTAAAGGGGATTTTATTTTTAATATAATGGCGGGGGGGCTTATCCTTGGAGCTTTTTTTATGGCAACTGATTATGTGACTTCGCCTCTTACGAAAAAAGGTAAGATTGTTTTTGGTATAGGCTGTGGTATATTGACCGCTATCATAAGATTGAGAGGGAGCTATCCCGAAGGCGTTTGCTACGCAATATTATTTATGAATGCAGCTGTGCCTATAATAGATAGGTTTACAAAAACCCAAAAATATGGGTTTATAAAAAAATGAAGAAATTGCTTAAAGAGTTTTTTAAAGGCATAGGCAGCGAAAATCCCACGTTTCGCCTTGTTCTCGGACTTTGTCCTACGCTTGCGGTTTCTACTAGCGTTGTAAACGGTCTTGGAATGGGGGTTGCCGCTACTTTTGTTTTGATAGGTTCAAATGTTATTATATCTTTAGTTAGGAAATCCATACCTGACCAGATTAGAATCCCGTGCTTTATCGTAATAATAGCTACGTTTGTTACAATTGTAGAACTTATGATGAAGGCTTACGCGCCTGAACTTTCAAAATCTCTTGGCATATTTGTACCACTTATAGTAGTGAATTGTATTGTGCTTGGAAGGGCAGAAGCATTTGCGTGCAAGGAAGGCGTTTTTAGTTCATTGCTGGATGCATTAGGTATGGGAATTGGTTTTACATTAGCTCTTTTGCTTATATCAGCTATAAGAGAGATCTTTGGGAATGGCACTCTTTTCGGACTTTTAATTGTAAAGAGCTATGAGCCTGTTTTGTATCTGGTTTTGGCTCCGGGTGCGCTTTTAGTAATAGGGTTATTAATAGGTGGCATTAATTTCCTGGCCAGGAAAAGGAGCACTACATAATGGATCTTTCAATGTTTTTATCGGTTATAATTGGTGCAATCTTTATAAATAATTTTATCCTATCCAAGTTCCTGGGGCTTTGTTCGTTTATAGGCATTTCAAAAGAAACTAAGCCTGCTCTTTATATGGGAGTTTCAGTTACCTTTGTAACTACCTGCGCTTCTATAATTACTTGGGCTATTTATAACTTTATACTGGTCCCTTGTCATATAGAATACTTAAGGACAATTTCATTTATTCTGGTTATTGCCTCATTTGTGCAGCTTGTAGAGATGGTCATAAAAAAATTCAGCCAGGCGCTTTATAGGACTCTAGGCATATATCTTCCTCTTATTACTGTCAATTGCGCAGTGCTTGGCGTAGCTGTTTTGAATAGCGAGATGTTTTTTAAACCTGGACTTAACACCTTAACTAGTTTTACGTTATCAGCCCTGCAGGGTTTTTGCGTGGGATTGGGTTATATACTTGTAATGTTATTCATGTCAGGGATAAGAGAGAGGCTTGAACTCTGTGATGTACCAAAATCTTTTAAGGATGCGCCTATTTCTTTTATAATTGCATCTTTAATGTCAATGGCATTTATGGGATTCTCAGGATTCAGATTTTAACCTATGTTAATACCTATTTTAACAATGTCATTAATGGGGCTTTTATTCGGCCTGGGGCTTGCATACGCCTCAAATATTTTCAGGGTGGAGATAGACCCTAAGATAGACAGGGTAATACATGCTCTTCCTGGCGCGAATTGCGGGGCCTGTGGTATGGCAGGATGCGCTAGTTTAGCGGAAGCGATAGTAAACGGAAAATCCGAAATCACATCTTGCGCGCCTGGCGGACAGGAAGTTTACAATAGAATAGCGGAAATTCTGGGGGCGGAAGTAAAAGTAAAAAAGAAAAAAATAGCGCGAATAAGATGTAATGGAGGTAAAAGATCTTCAGATAAATATGAATATAGCGGATTAAAAAAATGTGCCGGAGTAAGTTTACTGGCTGGCGGAAACAAAGAATGCAGATTCGGCTGCCTTGGTTTTGGAGACTGTGTATCAATATGCCCTTTTGATGCAATTCGTTTAAACGAAAATAATATTCCAGTAGTTAATGGTTCCAAATGTACTGCTTGCGGCAAATGCGTAAAAACTTGCCCGAAAAAAATAATTATTTTAGAAAACGCTGATCATAAGATTTATGTAAAATGTCTTTCGCAGGATAAGGCAGTGGTGGTAAAATCTATATGTCCGGTTGGTTGTATTGGCTGTAAGATTTGCGAAAAGCTTTCTGTAGGCGCATTTATAGTGGAAAACAATCTCTCGAAAGCAGATTATACTAAAGCAAAATCAGATACGCCATGGCAGGCAGTTATTGAAAAGTGTCCGACTAAATGTATTGCAAGAGAGTAGAATGTCCCTTGCGACTTTATGTAAAGACAGTGTAGCTCTTGGGGTTAAATTTTGTTGCACAAAATTTGGGAGGCAATATGGCAGGAAATGTTCTGGAGTTAAGTGATGATATTTTTAAAGAAGTTGTATTAAAGTCAGATAAACCTGTAATTGTGGATTTTTGGGCTACGTGGTGTATGCCGTGCAAAATGTTGGCGCCTACAATAGAAGAAATAGCGAACGAATATAAAGGTAAATATAAGATAGCGAAGCTTAATATAGACGACGCTATGGATGTAGCAACTAATCTCAGCGTTATGAATATACCTACGCTTATATTTTTCAGTAAGGGTGAAGAGGTGGCTAGAATCGTAGGTGCTGCTTCTAAAAGAGATATTTTAAAGAAGATAGATGAGGTTTTTGTATGAATATAGCGATTTTTTGTTCCGGTAACGGTACAAACTTGCAGGCTATAATAAACAGCCAGAAAAAAGGCCATATAAAAGCGGAGATTAAACTAGTTGTTTCAGATGTGCCTGGTTGCTGCGCTCTTACCAGGGCAAAAAATGCGGGTATAAATATAGGTATAAATATACTTGTAGTTGAAAGAAAAAATTTTAAAACAAAAAAAGATTTTGAAGCGGAATTTTTAAAAGCCCTTAAGAAAGAAGATATAGGGCTTATAGTTTTGGCAGGTTATATGCGTATGCTATCCGAAGATTTTATAGCAGCTTATGAAAATAAAATCTTAAATATACATCCTGCGCTTCTTCCGTCCTTTAAAGGCACTCAGGGGATAAAGGACGCGTTTGAATATGGCGTAAAACTTACCGGAACTACGGTGCATTTTGTTACCAAGGATATGGACTCAGGCCCTGTCATATTGCAGTCGAGCGTCAAGGTAACTGAAGATGACACGGAAGAGACTCTTGCAGAGGCTGTTCATGAAGAAGAGCATAAAATCTATCCCAGGGCGATTCAATTATTTGTAGATGGAAAATTAAAGATAGAAGGAAGAAGGATAAGGATATTAGATTAGGCTGTCTATTTTTATTTCATTTTTTCTAAATCTTTCTAAATCTTCTTTTGAAAGATATATTTTTTTCTCCCCTTCGGAAGTACTTATAAACTCAATGCCTTTATATTCTTCAAATGCGTAAAGATGAAGGACTGTTCCTGCCATTTTTATTATATTGCCAAATATGATACTTTTATCATCAGCCTGATTATTATTTGAAGTTATATTGAATTTAAATTCGAAAACCCTGTCTTTTATATCACCCTGACTTGAGGTAACTGTAAATTTATTTTTTAATTCATTATTTTCTAAAAAAATAGAATTTATTCTTTTCGAAATTTGCCGACTTAAAAACCATCCAAGGTCCAAATCTCTACTTGGGAAACCATCTGCGCCTATAATGCCAAAATCTTTATATTGTTTAAAAGTTTCTTCAAGGTTTCTTTGCCTTATCTCATTATTTGAGTAAAAATATTTTGATACAATTTCTTTAACAGGACTTATAAGTAAAGATATATCTATAAGAAACAGATATTCGTTTTTGAATCCAGATGGGAATATCGCTGCGTAAGCTTCGAATCCAGGAGAAATCTCATATTTTTCTATAGTTTTTACATAAAGAAGAGATTCATGGTCTGATAATTCTTTTGATTCTATATTGGTTATCTCTATTTTCTGTGAGCCAGTTTTACCTATGACATATATAGGATAAAATATCGGCTTTAAGCTTTCTGCCATAGGAGCGTTCTGATTTAAGATATCGAATAGCTCTTTTGCTTTTTGTTCCCCAGCTATAGCAGGATTGAATCTGAATTCCCTGAGTATTCTCTGGAAATATTCTCCTCTTGATATATCAAAGAGCCTAACCCTTACAACATCGTATACAAATCCTATAATTATAAATTCTGCGCCTGTAGTTTGCGTGTCTCTAGCTGTGAGAATATAGAATTTTAAATTCATATCCGTACTAGTGACTACGCGATGAATAGAAAGGGCTACACCTTCTATTTTTTTACTGGCTTTTTCGTTTAATTTTAAATCAGGATCAATCAGGCCTTCTACAGGAATATATACGCCTAGCGTAGAACCTACGATTTTTACTTCTACGTTATTGAGCTTATATTCGTCTTTACAGAGTTTTAATACAGATTCTTCTATTTTGCCAGTAGGGTAGGTTGGTTTATTACAGCTAGCAAGACTTATTGCGAGGATCAGAAATATAATTAGAGCTTTATACTTTGTCAGGAACTCGCTCATTCAGATTTCTTGAAGTTGTGGCCTTTTCCGTATTCATTAAATATCGCTTCAATATCGTCGTATTCCAGCTCTTCTTTTTCAAGAAGTTCTTTTACGAAGCGTTCTACGATGGGCCATTCTTTTTTAAGAAGGGCTTCCGCGTCTTTAATGCAGTTTTGAATTATCTTATCTGTCTCAGCGTTTAGTCTTTCTTTTAATGCTTCCGATAATAGGTTTTCAGGTATTGCCGTGTAGTCTCCCACGTATCCAGCCTCGCTCATCCCTACTTTCCATACCATATAGTTAGCTATCTGCATGGATTTTTGGAAATCAGAAGAAACTCCTGTGCTTGTTGTTCCGAACCTTATTTTTTCCGCAATATATCCGCTAATGCTTACTTTTATGTCAGCCAGTAGCTTTTCTTTATTGTGCGTATATAGCTCTTCTCTAGGCTGAGAGTGCACAGCCCCCAAAGCTTCTTTGCGGGATATTATCGAAGCTTTGAATACATCATCAGTAGGATGGAGCATATACATAGTTACGAGATGCCCTGTTTCATGGAATGCAACCATTTCTTTTTCTTCTTTTGTCATGTGTTTTCTATGTTTTAACCCCATATCAATGCGTTCCATCGCTTCTGACAATTCTTTTTGCCCTACGATCTCTTTCTTATTCCTGGTAGCTATAAGAGCGGCTTCTTTTATAATATTTTCAATCTGTGCAGGAGATTTATGCACTGCCTGTCTTGCAAGCCTCGCCATATCAATGCTTGAATCGTATTTTATTTTTTTAAAGTAATAGGCAAAGACTTTTTCTCTTTCTTGCAGGTTAGGCCTGTCTATATAAATTTTTCTGTCAAATCTTCCTGGTCTTAAAAGAGCTTCATCTAGGATGCTTTCTGCGGCATTTGTAGCTCCTATAATAATAACGTTGCAATCTTTGTCTTGAAGGCCGTCCATTTCTACAAGAAGCTGGTTCTGAGTACTGTTGGTTTCCTGCCCACCTCCCATAAAACTAAAAGAACGTTGCCTGCCTATAGCATCCAGCTCATCTATAAAAATAATAGCTGCGCCGTATCCATACGCCAACGTTCGAGCTTTCTTAAATAATTTTCTTACGCGCGCAGCGCCTACGCCTACGAATATCTCGGTAAATTCGCTGCCTGACATAGATATAAAAGGTATACCTGCTTCTGTTGCGATTGCTTTGGCGAGATATGTTTTGCCGCAGCCTGGTGGGCCAACCATTAATAAGCCTCTCAGAATTTTACCACCTATTTTTAAAAGTTTAGTCCTGTCTTTTATCAACTCTACAACCTCAAGTGATTCTTGTTTCGCTTCGTCCATTCCTATGACATCATCCCAGTGAATATTTACATTTTCGCCTTTTATCGTAGTTTGCTTTATTTTTGAAAATCCGCCTTGCAAAAATATCATATACATAAATACAAATATGCCGGCGTTAAGACCTGCCAGCAGGATGCTGATAGGCATCTGTGCTATTGTGAGATTGCGGTAGAATGATTCCAAAGACATCATTCCCCATATGGATAGGATTATAAGAATAATTATTGTTAGAGCAACAATGATTTTAACCCAGTGCTCCATAAGGTGCATTCTGAGTTTACGATAAGCCATAAATGCCATAAAACTCCTTCCAAATTTTGCAAAACAAAATTTTATCCCGCTTCGCACCAAAGTGCCAGCTATCAGAGCGTTCGACACCGAGGCAAGTCCATCGTTGCATAATTTTACTTGCTAGCGATTTGGAAATAGGGACTTATTTTTGTGAGATAAAGTATAGCATACTAATATAAGCGTGTCAATCAGGCTTAGTTGACAAGGCCTTTTATGTGTGCTAGTATACTGCTTTAAAATCATATGGATGGTTCCCCAGAGCCGATCAGGGAACCATTCTTTAACAAGGAGAATTTAATGGGCAGAAAGACTTTGATCAAGAAAATAATTGGAAGAGAGATCCTGGATTCGCGCGGAAATCCTACGGTTGAGGTGGATGTGGTGTTGGAATCAGGCGTAATCGGAAGGGCTGCTGTGCCGAGCGGCGCATCTACGGGCGAGCATGAGGCAGTAGAGCTTAGAGACGGAGATAAGGCCCGCTATCTTGGAAAGGGCGTATTAAAAGCAGTCAGCAATGTTAATAATGAGCTAAATTCTGCTTTGACTGGCAAAGACGCTTCAAAACAGAAGTTGGTAGATAAATTAATGATAGAACTGGACGGGACAGAAAACAAATCTCGTTTAGGAGCAAATGCAATTTTGGGCATTTCTATGGCAGCTGCCAAGGCCTCTGCAATCCAGAAAAAAATGCCGCTTTATAAATATTTGGGTGGAGAAGAAGCAAATATATTGCCTGTTCCAATGATGAATATTTTAAACGGCGGAGCTCACGCTGATAATAATGTAGATCTTCAGGAATTTATGATAATGCCGAGAGGCGCAGTTTCTTTTAAAGAGGCTTTGAGAATGGGAGCAGAGATATTTCATAACTTAAAAAAGATTTTACATGATAGTGCTCCTGATCTAAAGTCTAACGAAGAAGCAATAGAAGTTATATTGCAGGCAATAGAAAAGGCAAATTATAAGGCAGGTAAAGATGTTTTTATTGCCCTGGATCCCGCGTCTAGCTCTTTTTACGAGAACGGCAAATATATCCTGGAAGCAGAAGCTGTTAAGGAAAAAACCGCAGAGGATATGGTTAATTTTTACGCTAACTGGGTTTCGAAATACCCTATTATTTCCATAGAAGATGGATTGGCGGAAGACGATTGGGATGGATGGAAAAAATTAACAAAAAGTCTGGGAGATAAAATCCAGATTGTAGGCGATGATTTATTCGTTACAAATACAAAACGACTTAAAATTGGAATAGCCAAGCATATTGCAAATTCAATACTTATAAAAGTAAACCAGATAGGCACTCTTACGGAGACAATAGAAGCAATAAAGCTTGCCAGGAAAAAAGGCTATACCGCAGTTGTATCGCATCGTTCAGGCGAGACAGAAGATACGACTATTTCCCATCTTGTAGTAGCGATGGGGACAGGCCAGATAAAGACAGGTTCCGCGTGTAGGACAGATAGAATCTGTAAATACAATGAGCTTCTAAGGATAGAAGAAGACTTAAGCAATAAAGCAGTGTACGGCTCTATGCCATGGCCAAGATAAGAATAAAACCAGCGCATATAGTTATAGTAGCTATTATTGGGTTAATATTCCTTCCTGGATATGTAAAGTTTGTACAGCTAAAAATAAGAAATATGCATCTGGAAAATGAAATTACCAGGTTAGAAAAAGAAAACTTAAAACTTTATAAAGAAAAGAAAAAACTTGAAGAAGATATAAATTACGTAGAAAAAGTAGCTCGTGAATCCATGGGCGTTACAAAAAAAGGCGAAATACCTATCAGAATAGAAAAATGATTTAATATATTATAAGAAACCGCGTAGGTTGCCTATGGCAACCTACGCGGTTGAGTAGGTAAAAAGCATTGACACTTAGTGTATACAAGCCTATAATGCAAAATACAATTAAATAAAACTGCGGGGTGGAGCAGTCTGGTAGCTCGTCGGGCTCAACACACTCTGTTAAATAATAAATATCTAACAGAGTAAATGGGCGTCCTTGTAGTAATACAAGGGAAGATTACCTGTCAAATTCGGTGAAGCCTTAACTGGTAATACCGAGCCAAGTCCTTAGACAGTACTAAGGGAAGGTGTAGAGACTAGATGATAGGTACCCTTTTAAAGGGTAAAGGTATAGTCCAGACTACAAATTCGCCAAAATTCATGGCGGAGCAGCGAAAGCTGTAGTGGTAAGCATAACCCGAAGGTCTTGGGTTCAAATCCCAACCCCGCTACCATATGAAACGGCGATTAGTGGTTGCTATCACAATCGCCGTTTTTTATTTCCAATAATCTTGACATTCTAACAATGACGGTTTTGTCAAGTTTATTGGGGGAATGAAAAAGAGCTTTAAATATGGGTGGGGTTGAATTATAATGGTTTCTGCTATTACTTTTTTGGCAAACGGATAGGAAAGTCGGAAGGATGGGAGAGTGGTTTAATCCAGGCGTCTCGAAAACGCCCAGGCTGAAAGGCCTCGCAGGTTCAAATCCTGCTCCTTCCGCCGAATTTTACGAAGTAAAATTCGTCCCGAGCAACCATAGTTTTATAAGCAGTCGCGAGGAGCATTATACTTTTTATGAAGAATCACGAATACTACATGAAAGAAGCTTTGAAAGAAGCTGCAAAGGCATTTGACGCTGATGAAGTGCCTGTAGGGGCTATTATTGTGCATAATAATGAAATAATAGCTAAGGCGCATAATCAGATAAAAATGTTAAAAGACCCCACTGCTCATGCAGAAATAATAGCTATTACGCAGGCAGCAAATTTTTTACAAAGCGAAAGGCTGCTGGATTGCACAATGTATTCTACGCTTGAACCCTGCAGTATGTGTGCAGGAGCAATGGTTTTAAGCCGTATAAAAAATTTAATATACGCTGCAAAAGATCTAAAGACAGGCGCGCATAAATCAGTCTTTAAGATCTTAAATAATAAAAAATTAAACCACAAGGTTGAAGTTAAAAACGGGATTCTAGAGCGCGAAGCAAGCTCTTTAATAAAGGAGTTTTTTAAAATAAAGAGGAACAAGTCTTAATTTTTATCTAATACTATTTATGTCAAATGGAAGCGAGAAGCGCCAGAACTGGGATTTTGATTATACAGGCTGTTCTATGGAGGTTATTTTTGAAAGATTAAACACCTCTTTTAAAGGCCTATCCGAAGAAGAGGCTAAAAAACGGCTTTTAGAATACGGCCACAACGAGCCTGCCAAGAAGAAAAAAAGAACTATCCTAATACAAATTCTTTCCAAATTCGTGAATCCGCTTGTAATAGTCCTTCTGATTATCGCAGGATTCTCGTTGTTTTTCGGAGCAAAAATAAGCGCGATTTTAGTAACTCTCATGGCAATAATGAGCGTGCTGCTTTCCTTTATACAAGAATATCGCGCTGGGAAAGAAGCTGAAAAGCTAAGTGAAATGGTACGCGCAACAGCGACTGTCTTCAGGAATTCCAGGCCAAAAGAAATTAAAATCAAAGAGATAGTCCCAGGAGATATTATTGATTTATCAGCAGGAGACATGATACCCGCTGACCTGAGGATAATATCCTGCAAAGATTTATTTATAAATCAGGCGTCTTTGACAGGAGAGGCTTTTCCTATAGAAAAATTCGTAAGCCCTGTGATTCCTAAGAATTCCTCATTGTCAGAATTAGCAAATATAGCTTTCATGGGTTCAAGCGTAGTAAGCGGCACGGCGTTAGGCATAGCTGTAAAAACAGGGCTTTCTACTCAGTTCGGGGAGCTTTCCCGAAAACTCGCTACAATAAGGGTAGAGACCAGCTTTGATAAAGGCGTGCATCAATTTACATGGCTTATGATACGAGCTATGTTGTTTATGGTTTTATTTATATTCAGCATAAACGCGTTACGTCGCGGGGATTTTATAGAATCTTTACTTTTTTCTTTGGGCGTAGCTGTTGGCCTTACTCCTGAGATGCTGCCGATGCTTGTTGCTATAAATCTCTCCAAAGGCGCGATAGCTATGTCTAAAAAGCAGGTTATCGTGAAGCGGCTTAACTCAATACAGAATTTCGGGGCTATGGATATATTGTGTACTGATAAGACAGGCACCCTTACGATGGATAAGATCGTGCTTGAAAAACATTGCGATGTAATAAGAAAAGAAAATGAAGATGTGCTCAGATTCGCGTATATTAATAGTTTTTACCAGACAGGTCTGAAAAATCTTTTGGACAGAGCCATTCTTAAATATGAAAAGATATTAGTTAAGCAGTTCAGGAAGTTAGACGAGATACCTTTTGATTTTTCCAGAAGAATAATGTCTGTAGTGGTGGATATGGAAGGTAAGCATGTGCTTATCTCAAAGGGTGCGCCTGAAGAGATATTTAAAAGGTGTTCCAAGTATGAGCTTGAAGGCGAAATACTGGATATGGAGGATCTGATATTATCAGATCTGAAAGAGGAATATGACAATCTTAGCTCAGATGGCTTCAGGGTATTAGCGATAGCATATAAAGATATTGAAGTAAAGAAGGATGTCTACTCAAAGGACGATGAAAAGGACCTGATACTTAAAGGTTATGTCGCGTTCTTTGATCCTCCGAAGCCTTCTACGAAGAGGGCTATAGTTGCCTTGAATAAACTAGGTATAGAAGTAAAAGTCCTGACAGGCGATAATGAATTGGTTACTAAGAAGATATGCAGTGACGTGGGGCTTGATGCAAAAGGCCTTATTACAGGAGATATTGTTGAAAAAATCAGCGATAAGGAACTCCAGGAGCTTGTAAAAACTACAAATATATTTGCCAGGCTTTCGCCTCTTCAGAAAGAAAAGGTGATACACGCGCTTCATGAAAATGGCCATATCGTAGGCTACCTGGGTGATGGCATAAATGATGCGCCTGCATTAAAAGCCTCTGATGTAGGCATATCGGTAAATAACGTGGTTGATATTGCCAAGGAGTCGGCGGATATAATATTGTTAAAGAAAAGCCTTATGGTTCTTGAAGACGGCGTTATAGAAGGCAGAAAGACCTTCGGGAATATTGTAAAATATATAAAAATGGGCTCAAGCTCTAATTTCGGCAATATGTTCAGCATGACAGGCGGTTGCTTATTTTTGCCGTTTCTGCCCATGCTTCCCATACAGATACTTCTGAATAATTTTCTTTATGATCTGTCCCAAATAGCTATTCCTAGCGATCAGGTAGACAAGGAATATATCAGAAATCCTAGGCCATGGAATATAAAAGCCATTAAGAAATTCATGTTTATTATAGGGCCGATAAGTTCTGTATATGATTTTCTTACTTATGGAATAATGTTGTTTATATTTCATGCTAAGGCTGAATTGTTTCACACAGGATGGTTTATAGAATCTCTCTGCACCCAGACTCTTGTGATACACATTATCCGAACAGGAAAAATTCCTTTTATTGAGTCTAGACCTAGCAATTTCCTGATTTTTACATCAATATTTATTGTAAGCCTTGGAATTTTTATACCTTTTTCTTCGCTTGCAAAACCCTTTGGATTTGTGGCCCCACCCCCATTATATTTTCTTGCACTTTTTCTTATGGTTATTACCTATCTCTTTTTTGTGCAGATAGTAAAAACCTGGTTTATCAAAAAATACGGGTATGATTAAGTTTATTTTGTGAGCTTGACAAAGCCGGTGTTGTTCAATTATTAAAGTATTAAAATATTTTAATCTGATTTTAATTCTTTTTTAATATCTAATAATGTATAATTTTAATTAAACATAATATAGTATAATCTAACAAAAATATAAAAGAGAATTGTATAAAAATACCTGATGCGCAAAATATTTAAAAAGAATAACACTAAAATCCGATTTACAAATGCATTTAAAGATATGGTTGTGATTGCTACTATTACAATACTGATAGCAGTTCTTGCCTATTTTTTTAATGCATTCGTGTTTATTGTAGGGTTATTTCAGAAACATCCTAAAGCCATAACTTATATCGATGAAATTATTACACTCCTTTTGACTTTAAGTATCGGTTTTGCTATTTTCTCTTGGCGTAGATGGATAGAGCTAAAGAAAGAAACATCTGAGTGCATAAGACTACAAGAAGAGCTTATAAGAGTTGCTCATACAAAGGCAGAAACAGAAAGGATTATCAGCAGACAGCTTCACCATGAGATTGAACTGCGTAAGCAGCTAGAGAAGGATCTTAATGAGAATAATATAACATTGAAACCAGGCGAAACAGTTTAAATAGGGAGGTATATATGAGCTGGGGATTGTTTGGGCAAATAGTGATATTAATAGTTATATATGTATTTGTTAAGACTTTTGTAAAATGTATGCATAATAACTATTGCCTTAAATGTAAAAAATAAGCACTGACCATACATCTAATGAGAATTCTTGTTATAGAAGATGAGAAAAAAATAGCGGATTTTATTAAACGCGGCTTAAAAGAAGAGGGATATATTGTAGATATCGCATATGACGGAGAGGAAGGTTATTTTTTAGCAAAAACAAATGAATATGATTTAATTGTGTTGGATGTAATGCTACCAAAAATGGACGGTATTAATTTATGCCGAAAAATAAGGGAAGAAAAAATTAGCGCATTTATTCTTATGCTTACTGCGAGGAGTGCGGTTAAAGACAAAGTAATAGGTCTTGATGCAGGGGCAGACGATTATCTAACCAAGCCATTTGCTTTTGAAGAATTTTTAGCCAGGATAAGAGCTCTTTTGCGTAAGAAAGATTTACCAGAGCCTACAAAGCTTGTAGCAGAAGACCTTGAACTTGATTTATTAACCCATAAGGTTACCCGCGGAAATAAAGAAATTTTGCTAACCAACAAAGAATATGCCCTTCTGGAATATCTTATGCGTAACGCAGGAACAGTTATAACAAGGACTATGATTTCGGAACATGTCTGGGATATTAATTTTGATACCTTTACGAATGTCATAGATGTTTATATTAATTATTTGCGCAATAAAATAGACCATGACCATAAAAAGAAATTAATATATACCCTGAGAGGCAGGGGTTATATCCTAAGAAATTAAGATGTTTATAAAATCAATCCGATTTAAAATTACCCTCTGGTATATGCTAGTATTGGGCTTGACGCTTTTGTTATTCAGCACAATGCTTTATAACAAATATAGCCAGAAGCTACATGAAGACTTGGATGATGTTTTAGAATCAAGGGCAGAGGGAATTGCAAATTCTATTGACACATACTGGGAGGCTGAACGCCAAGAGGCATCAAAAGACGACTCTACAGTAGAAAGTTTAACCAAGATAGATAATATAAATTTTGCAAAAATTGCTCAGCGTTGGGTTGAAGAAAAATCAAGAGATCCTAAACTCCTTGATATTATAGTCCAGATTTTCAATGTCAGAGGAAATCACATAGCCTCTTCTAAGAACATTCCGAAGTTCGAAACTTTACCAAAAGATATTTTTAATTATGTATCACGCGGTAACAAATATTTTGACACTATGATAGCGGCAATCCCTGCGTCTAAGCCAGTTACTTTAAGGATGCTCAGTGTCCTCTTAATTCCATACATTCTGCTTTGGCTAGTCTTAAGATAATGTTGTTTGTGCTGCTTCCATTAACGGTATTCTTGACAGGTATAATAGGGGCTTTTTTTGCGAAAGTTGCTTTGAATCCAGTTGATAGAATCATAAAAGATATACATCAGATAACAGCCCAGAATTTAAAAAAAAGAACAAGTATTCCGGATACCAATGACGAAATAAGCAGGCTGGCTGATACTTTTAATGATATGCTTGCAAGGCTTGAATATGCTTTTTTCTCGCAGCGTAAATTTATAGAAGATCTTGCGCATGAACTTAAAACTCCTTTAGCTATTTTAAAAGGTGAAATAGAAGTAGCACTTAAAAAAATACGCTCGAAAGAGGAATATGAGAATATTTTAAAGAGCAGCATAGAAGAGATAAATAGGATTTCTAGCATAGTCGAAAACCTTTTAATATTTGCTAGATTTGAAAATGATACGGTTATGCTTGAAACCAAAACGCTGGATATAACTATTTTACTTAAAAGCGTTGTAGATGATATAAAGATTTTGGCTATGCAGAAAAACATAAAGATGTCTATCAAGGAGCAGGAAAAAATAGTGATTTCCGGAGATGCAGATAAATTAAAAAGATTATTTTTGAATATACTGGATAATGCAATAAAATATAATCCTCAGGGCGGAAAAGTTAACATAAGTATAACCAAGAAAAATGATTCTGTCCATATAAGAGTTAGCGATACAGGCATAGGAATACCTGAAAAAGATATTTGCCATATTTTTGACCGTTTCTATCAGGTAGATAAATCCGGCCACCAGAGTGGTTTTGGGCTGGGATTAAGCATAGCCAGGTCTATAGCCGAAGCCCATAAAGGCAAAATTGAAGCAGAAAGCACTTTAAACCATGGCACTACTTTTATTATCTCCTTTCCTTTGGAAATCTGCTGAAAAATAATATTAGAATTTTTTAATTTTGTTTTAATGATTATTTAACCATCTTTAATGTATCATTGTTTTAATAAGAAAGGAGGTGCTCTATGAGCGCAAAAGTAAAGGTTATGATGATTGCTTTTATTTCTTTTGTCAGCATTGCTACTTGGAGTTTTGCTGCTGAAGAAATACAAAGTCAAACAACCGATGCCGGTAAAGTCGTTAAATCAGAAGCAAAGGTTGTAAAAACCAAAACCAAAGCTACTAAGGTTAGGAAAGAAAAATCTCATGTAAAAGCCAAGAAGGTAAAAAAAGACACAAAGGTTAATAAGTAAAATTTAAAAAGAGAAAAGGGAGGACGATATGAAAAAGATACTTTTAACAATAATCGTGGCTACTTTTGTAAGTTCATTATGTTTTGCAGCAGAGCAGACTGTGCTGCCAATTGTTGCTAAAGCTGCGCCAAAGGCTATTGAGACCAGGGTATTTACGGGGAAAATAGAATCCGTGTCTTTACCTGACATAGCAAAAGGAACCAAGTCTGAAATTACAGCAGAGAATGAGAAAAATCAGAAACTCACGTTTTTAGTAAAAAGTACCACTACTATTTATGACGCTTATTCTAATACTATGCTTTTGGATAGCGTTAAGAAAGATTCAAATGTAAAAGTAGCTTATATCACTACAAAAGAAGGCGTTAACGAAGCGACTTCTATAAGAATTCAGAAATAAATTTTACCAGGGGTAGAAAAAATATGAAGAAAATATTTTGTTTTGCGATATTAGCCTGTTTTGTAGTGTCAATGGCATTTGCCGGAGAAACACCAGCTAAATTCGAAAAAACTTTAATGCTGAAAGGCTATATTATTGATAATAAATGCGCAAGTTCTCAGAATAAAAACCAGTTATCGGATTTTGTAAAAACGCATACAAAAGAATGCGCTCTTTTGCCAAAATGTGCGGCCAGCGGATATTCTATATTTAGCGATGGAAAACTTTTAAAGTTTGACAAAGCAAGCAGTGCTAAAGTAGAGATTTTTTTGAAAAGACCTG
The DNA here is from genome assembly GCA_026387215.1 of Candidatus Omnitrophota bacterium. Classification (GTDB taxonomy): domain Bacteria; phylum Omnitrophota; class Gorgyraeia; order Gorgyraeales; family Gorgyraeaceae; genus UBA10183. The sequence continues at coordinate 7,719 of JAPLMC010000036.1, read as the reverse complement.
ATAGCAAGCTTCAAGTAATGGTTACAGCTGAACTAGAAGGCAAAGAACTAGGTTTGATTTCAATAGAGAATCAGCAATAGTATTGTATTTTAATAAAAAGGGCAGTTAGTTTCTAAACTACTGCCCTTTTTTATATTTACAGCTGTTTCGTAAATCAAGTATTGATACTGTTCTTGATATATGATAGAATTAACCCCTGAAGCAATAGATTCCTCGTCTTGCCCGCTATTGCAAAGCGGTGGCAAGACTGACTCGGGATCCAAATTTACGAAGTAAATTTGGAGAGGTCGCATAGTGGCCTAGTGCGTCGGTTTGCTAAACCGATATACGGTTGAAAAGCTGTATCCAGGGTTCGAATCCCTGCCTCTCCGCCGAATTTGCAGAAGGCAAATTCGTCCCGAGCGACCATGGTTTTATACATAAGTCGCGAGGGACAATACAGACACCTATCATGAAAATTCGCATAAAAATACAAGGTGGTCTTATGTTTTTGGGCCTGGGAGTGGTAATTTTGCTCTCCAATTCTGTATTTCCTCACCAGCGCCAGGTATTTCTGGATGGGGTGCTGAGCGCAGTTGGTATGGGGTTTATCTTGTTTGGTTTTTTGTTTCGCATCTCAGCAAGAGGGTATAAAGAAGAAAAATCATCTAATGGCAATACCCTGGTTAAAGACGGACCGTATGCTGTCATAAGAAACCCTATGTATTTCGGGACATTTATGATAGGTACGGGGGTCGTGATAATGCTACTAGAGCCGTGGTTTTTTTTCTTATTCGCCGCCATATCTTTATTAATCTATGCCCCTCAGATGAAAAAAGAAGAAGTAATTCTTCTGGAAAGATTTGGCCAGGAATACAAAGAATATTGCAAACTTACTCCGAAGTATTTCCCGCGGTTTGATTATTTATCAAGGCTTAACAAATACGTGTCATTGAAAGATTTCTGGATAAAAAAAGAAATAGTCCCAATGATAACTACAATTGTTGTAGTTATATTAATAGAAATCTGGGAACATCTCAGATAAATAACATGAAAGCATTTTTTACAGGGATGATATTTTTAATATTCGTAGGAGTAATTGCAAGCCTGGGGTTTTTGCTTTTTCCGCTCCTTCTTTTAATAGCTTTTATTTTACGCCTCGTGTTAAGCGCCGCTATTGTAATATTTTTCATATGGTTAGTGGGTAAACTCATCCTATTTCTAAGTAAAAAATAATGCGCAGAATAATCCTCGCTATAATCTTTTGTATATTTTTAGTTTCGTATTCTCATGCGTATGCGGGAAATTTAAAAGACAGCATTGATTTTACCAAAAATGATAGAGTGCTGATCCTGGCCCCTCATCCTGACGATGAAGCTATTGGTGCGTGCGGGGTTATACAGAGGGCTTTGGAACAAAATGCAAAAGTCAGGGTTGTATGTTATACAAATGGCGATAACAATGAATTAGCGTTTATTGTATATGAAAAAAGACTCACTTTTAAAAAAGGCGAATTTCTGCATATGGGAGAGGTTAGAAGAAGAGAGACTATGCATGCCATGGTTTCTCTTGGGGTGAACCCGTCAGATATCATTTTTTTAGGATATCCTGATTTTGGCACATTGGAGATATTTACTAAATACTGGGGAAACGTTAAGCCATATCAAGGCTTACTTACAAGGGCATCCAAGGTTTCTTATCGCGAAGCTATGTCTGTGGGCGCTTTGTATACGGGAAACAACATTCTAAAGGATATAGAGAAAATAATAGCAGGCTTTAAACCAACAAAAATATTTGTTTCCCATCCAGGCGATATAAATCGAGACCATAAATCGCTGTATCTATTTTTGCAGGTTGCGTTATGGGATTTAGAAGGGAAGTTTCAATCTCCCCGGGTTTTTCCTTATATTATACATGCTGCGCATTGGCCAGTTCCAAGAGGTTACCACCCTGAATTGGAATTAAAAAAGCCTGGCTCGCTGGCTAATAGCGGCATAGAATGGAAGAATTGAAAACAAAGCATAACGCTATATCTTTTTATAAGAGCCAGATAGAGTATAATCCCTGGTATCTTTTTACGTTTGCTAGAAGAAATGAACTTTTTGGAGATTTTCCTGCGATTAAACTGAGCGCGGAAGATTCCAAAGAAATTATATGGCATGATCTAGAGGCTTATCAAAGTATTGAAATAGATCTTGAGCATAAAAAAGATACGGAAAACAGCATAGCGTGGGATGTTGCTTACGCTGCCAGCGATAATAAATTGCTTGTGAGGTTTGAAGTAAAGAAAGAGGCGGAAATGTATCCCGACGTTTCCATTTTTCTTTTTGGTTATAGCCGCAAGGTAGATTTTAGCAAAATGCCAAAATTATATATTAAAGCGGACACCCTTGGGGTGCATGTCAGAGATAAAAAACAACTTTTGCAGGTTAAAGATATTGAGTTTGAAGCTCAAAATAATACATTGATCCTGAAGATCCCATTAAAGTTGCTTGGCAATCCCGATCGTATTCTAACATCCGCCAGGACTTATCCTAACAAATTGCCTCTGGATGAAACAAGCTGGCGTACATTATATTTGCAATAAAAAATGGAAGATATTGTTATTAGGAAGTATAAAAGAAAAGACAGGCAAGTTGTAAGGGATATTGCTTGGGAAACAGCTTTTATGGGAAAGCCTGCGAGCGTATTTTTTAGCGACAGAGAGATATTCTCGGATTTTCTTACATTATATTTTACTGACTATGAGCCTGAATCTTGTTTTGTCGCGGAATCCAAAGGAAATGTTGTAGGTTATCTGATTGGCGCGGAAGATGAGGCCAAGTTAAAGAAAATTTTTATATTTAAAATAATACCAATGCTATTTATTAAAGCAATAACAAGAGGCGTTTTATTAAAAAAGAAAGATTCCGAATATCTTAAGAATTGTTTTAATGGTTTTTTAAATGGAGAGTTCAGGTCCCCTGATTTTTCTGAAGACTATCCGGCTATCCTGCATATAAATATCATGGAAAGTTTCAGAAAATTAGGCATTGGTTCAAAGCTCATATCTTCTTTTTTAGAATATAGTACAGTTAAAAAAATAAAAGGGGTTCATCTTTCCACTATGTCTGAAGAAGGCGGGAAATTTTTTAAAAACAATGGTTTCAATCTGGTTTATTCTGCGCCCAGGTCGTATTTTAAGCATATACTTAGTAAAGATATTATAGTCTGTATTTACGGGAAAAAACTGGCGAGCCAATGATCAATATAACCAAACAAGGCATATAGTAATATTAATATTTTTATACTGTATGTCTTCATGCTTGGTAACAGTCTCCTGAGTCTTACAAATCAGGACAAAGTTTTTATACCCAGACAGCAAAGGAAACAGTAAAGTACCATACCTGGCTTACGTCTTATCTATTTGACGCGCTGCAGTTTGAAAAGCCGATATTGACATACTAGTTTTTGCGCAAGGTTTTTCCGGCTTTATTCGCGATTGCCTGGGTAATAGAAGTTTATTTTTTAGACCTTGCTGTTATTGAAATTCAGGAACTAGCGCAGGTTTTTTATTTCGCTGGCTGTATTTTCTTGTATTCTGCTGAAGACTGTTGGAGATCGGGATATTTTTGTAGTTTCTTTTATTGGAAAACTATGATAAAATTTTAGCCTATGGGATACTTACCTTTCGCGCGTAAATGGCGGCCGCAGGACTTTGATGAGATAGTGGGGCAAGAGCATATTACAACTACCCTTAAGAACGCTATTTCAATGGACAGACTCCATCATGCCTATCTGTTCACGGGGCCAAGAGGCATAGGCAAAACTTCTACCGCCAGGATATTTTCTAAAGCTTTGAATTGCGAAAAGGGGCTTTCTGTAAAGCCGTGCAATGCTTGCTCTACCTGCAAAGAAATTACCTCTGGCTCCAGCATGGATGTTATAGAGATAGACGGTGCATCCAATCGCGGGATAGATGAAATTAGAAATTTAAGAGAAACAGTAAAATTTTCTCCTTCAAAAGGCCATTTCAAGATATATATCATAGACGAAGTCCATATGCTTACCACAGAGGCGTTTAACGCTCTTTTAAAGACTCTGGAAGAGCCGCCAATGCACGTGAAATTTATATTCGCGACAACAGAGCCGCACAAGGTTCTTCCGACCATACTTTCTAGGTGCCAGAGATTTGATTTCAGGCGTATACAGATCAAGGATATTACCGCTAAGCTTCACGAGGTATGTAAAGTCGAAAATTTAAATATAGATGAAGAAGCATTTTTATATATCGCGAAGGCGTCTGACGGGAGCATGCGAGACGCGGAGAGCATACTTGACCAGATAGCGTCTTTCAGCAAAGGAAAAGTCAGTCTGAAGAATGTGATAGAGTCTCTTGGTATGATAGACCAGGAAACCCTATTTAAAAGCGCAGAATTGATTATTAGTAAAGATACAAAATCCGGCATTCATCTGGTGGATGAAATATTGAATTCTGGAAAAGATGCAAAACAGTTTCTCCTGGAACTTCTGGAGCATTTCAGAAATATAATGATTGTAAAATCAGGCATAGATTCAGACGAGATAATTTGTCTGCCGAAAGATTCCATAGATAGGATTAAGGTTCAGGCAGGCTTGCTTACGCAGGGTGATATATTCTATATAATAAGCGTTATTTCTAATGGTCTGAAGATGATAAAACAACTTCTTCCTGAAAGGATAGTTTTTGAACTTTCTATGATAAAACTTGCCTCTCGGGATTCTATTATCTCTATAGAGGAGATACTTTCGAAATTGCATGCCCCATCCAGCGGGAATGTTGGTGAAACCCCAAGGCCAGTTTCGGCTCATCCAGTTCATGAAGAAAAATCTTTCTTTAAAAAGATTGTGCCAGCTACTGAAAATAATAAGAAGTCTGAAATCTCTAATCTTGCGCTAACCAATAGCGCTCAGACACCAATATCAATTGATATAAATAGGGTCAAAGATGCCTGGCCGATACTTGTAAAGGCAATGGCTGTTAAAAGGATGTCTATATCTTCATATCTGGCAGAAGGAGAGCCCGATTCTGTTAAAGGTAATGTTATAATTATAGGTTTTCCTAAGGAACTCAATTTTCACAGGGAAGTTCTTGAGGAAAAAAATAATAAAGACGCTATAGAGCAAGCGCTTTCGCAGATAATGGATATGCCTGTTAAGATGAGCTTTATTCCAACTGATAGAAAACAAAAAGAAGCTATAGCTAATAATAGCGAGATAAAGGAAGATTTTAAAACCAAAGAGCCGCGAATAGATTCAGCTTTAAATATATTCGGCGGCAGGCTTTTTAAGACAACAAAGAATAATCAGATATGAGCACTTACACAAAGTCAATGCAGGAATTAATAGAGTGTTTCAAGAAAATGCCTGGGATAGGCTCTAAAACAGCTGAAAGAATGGCTTTTTATGTGCTTAAATCGCCTGGCGATGAGATGGTAACGTTTTCTTCTGTGATACGCAAGGTTAAAGAGGATGTCAGGTTCTGTAAAATTTGCGGTAACTTAAGCGAAACGGAAACTTGTTCGATTTGCAATGACTTAAGAAGAGACAAAACTATTATATGTGTGGTAGAGGAGCCGACAGATTTGATATCGATAGAAAAATCAGGTAGGTACAAAGGGGTCTATCACGTTCTTTTCGGGGTTATATCGCTGCTTGACGGCATAGGGCCTGAGGAATTAAGGATAAAAGAACTTATAACTCGCATAAAAGAGGACAAGGTGAAGGAAATAATACTTGCCATGGACTCAAATGCGGAAGGCGAGACCACGGCATTATATCTTTCAGAGAATATTCAGCCGTTAAAGATTAAGATTAGCCGCATTGCATATGGTATTCCCGTAGGCGGGAATTTGGACTATATAGATCAGGCCACTTTGATAAGGGCTCTTGAAGGAAGACTTCCTGTATAAATAGGCAAAAATCCTTAAAAACAGATTTCCTTGACAAATAAAGGTTTGGATTATACAATAGAAAGACGTTTTTATTAATAGAAAGGTATCTTTATGTCAATGGTAGAAGTTGCATGGCATGGAAGAGGTGGCCAAGGCGCAAAGACAGCTTCTCAGTTTCTCGGGGAAGCAGCTCTTGATATAGGCAAATATATACAGGCTTTTCCTGAGTACGGGCCTGAAAGGGCGGGCGCTCCTATGAAGGCGTTTACCCGTATCAGCGATGAGCCTATTTACGTCCATAGCTCTGTCAAAAACCCTGATGTGGTGATTGTTATAGACGCTACTCTTCTGGCCAGCGTGAATGTAACAGAAGGCCTGGAAGATAACGGTGTATTACTTGTTAATACTGAAAAATCCCCGGAAGAGATAAGAAAGATAGTTAATTTTAAACACGGCAAGGTAGGCACAGTGGATGCTACTAAGATTGCTTTGGAGACTTTAAAAATTCCTATGCCGAATATGCCTATGCTGGGCGCTTTTCTGAAAATAAATAGTATTGTTACCATAGATGAAGTGAGTGATATAGTAAAGGCGAAGTTTCTCAAGAAGTTAGGCGAAGAAAAAACAAAGGCAAATATAGAAGGTATAAAAAGGGCTTATAGCGAATTAAAATTGGGATAAAAACTGTACCCTATCACCGAACGGGAACAACGCCCGTTCGGCGATCGGGTACAGTTGAGGTGGTTAGATATGGCTGAGAAGAAAAAGAGCTGGAAAGAAATACCAATAGGCGGATTAATACTGGAAGCAGGAAATGCCAAAGAATATAAAACAGGCGGATGGCGCACGTTCAGGCCTGAAAAAAATGATAAGAAATGCATCAACTGCCTTTTCTGCTGGATGTATTGTCCGGACTCTTCTATAAAGGTAGAAGACGGAAAAATGGCTGGTTTTGACTATGATCATTGCAAGGGCTGCGGCATATGCGCACAGGTGTGCCCTGTAAAATGCATTGATATGAAAAAGGAATAATATGGCACAGACTAAATCCAAAAAGATACCTCTGACAGGCGACCAGGCAGTGGCAACGGCTATGAAGCAGATAGACCCTGATGTAGTAGCTGCCTACCCTATTACGCCTCAGACTGAAATAGTGATGTATTTTTCAAACTATGTCGCAAACGGCCAGGTCTCGACAGAGCTTATACCTGTAGAATCAGAGCACAGCGCCATGAGCGCGTGCGTCGGAGCTTCAGCAGCAGGCGCTAGAACCATGACAGCTACTTCCGCAAACGGCCTTGCGCTAATGTGGGAAATAGTTTACATTGCAGCCTCGCTCAGGCTTCCTATAGTAATGCCTGTTGTAAATCGCGCGCTTTCAGGCCCGATCAATATTCACTGCGACCATTCTGATACAATGGGCGCCAGAGATTCGGGCTGGATACAGATTTACTGCGAGAGCGGCCAGGAAGTGTATGAAAACACAATACTTGCCGTAAGGATCGCAGAGCATAAGGACATACTTTTACCTGTAATGGTTTGTCAGGATGGTTTTATAACAAGCCATGCAGTGGAAGGTGTTCAGTTATTCGAAGACAAATTAGTAAAAGAGTTTGTGGGGGAATATAAAGCAGCTCATCCTCTTCTGGATGTTGATAATCCAGTGACTTACGGGCCCCTGGACCTGCAGGATTATTATTTTGAGCACAAAAGACAACAGTCAGAGTCCATGAAAGGCGTACTGAAAATATTACCGGAATTATTCAAAGAAAACAAAAAAACATTCGGCACAAAATATGATTTTATAGATACCTATAAGTTAGAAGAT
>JAPLMC010000002.1 GCA_026387215.1 Candidatus Omnitrophota bacterium | reverse complement strand
CGATTGTAATCGGGACGCGGTTAGGGTGGTTACTCAAATTCCATAAAAATTTTATTACTTTGCAGGAACAACCTAATTAACTGCTGGCTGCGGCACATTAACAGGAATTTGCGCTTTCAGTTTTGATTCAAGGACTGCATACGCTGTTTTTAACTTCTCTAATTCCGCATTAGCTGTATCCAGCGAACTTCGCAAACTATTTACAGAAGCCTGCAAGCTACTTACAAGGTTCGTCTGGTCATTAGCCTTAGTGGCTGCGCCAGCTAATTGCGCTTGTGAATCATTTACTTTAGCATTAAGCCCTGCTATCTGATCATTAAGCTGCATGGTTTTTATCTTTTCAGCACTTAGCTGCGAGCTTAAACCTGCCGCGTAACCCATAAGAATAATACAAAGAATAACTGAAACTACAATAACGATTACAAAGTTAGTCTTTACTTTATCCATCTTTTATTCCTCCTAAATTTTGTTAAGCAAAATTTAATCCAAAATTGTCATTGTTTGTAACTCATGCTTGGTTATGAGTTTTCTATTTTTTATACTTTTTAAGCTGCCTTTCTATCTGCTGTTTTCTCTGCGTAATCTTATCCATATCCGCCTGGATCTTTTCCATGTTCTTCGGCAAAATTACTATTTCCACTCGCCTGTTCTGCTTTTTCCCCTCTACCGTATCATTCGAAGCCACAGGCCTGTATTCGCCGTAACCTATTGCAGCCACCCTTTTAGGATCTATCTCTTTAGTATCCACAAGATAATGTAGAACGCTGGTAGCCCTTGAAGTAGAAAGTTCCCAGTTAGACTTCCATCTGGAATGTTTTATAGGTTCATTATCCGTATGCCCTTCTATGCCTATATTCCTGTCTTCTACATTATTTTTTAAAACGCTGGCTATTTTATCAAGAGTAGGAAAGGCTTCCTGTTTTATATCTGTTTTACCTGAATCAAACAAAACTTCTGTTAGAAATATAATCGCAAGACCTTTCTGTGCCATCTCAAGCCGCACGCTCTTATCATCTATCTCTTGTTTTAATTTTTCTTCCAAAAGCAGTTTTGCCTTTTCTAGCTCAGACAGTTCTGCTTCTTTCTCTTCCTGCAACTGGTTAAGTCTGGTATTCAAGGATTCTATCTCATTTCCAAGCAAACTTATTTTATCCACATCGCTTTTATGCCTCATCTGAAAAGTAACTGAGCAACCGGACATTACAATAGAAACAAATGCCAAAAGTAAAACAGTAAATATTTTTCTATTTCTAACCATAATTTTCCCTCCTACGTTTTTATTAATCATAATACAGCTATCATGCAAAGTCAAGAATTTTTGGTACAATAAACTTGACAAAAGTGACATTGTCAAATTGTCAAGATTATTTGAACAAAGTGTTCTTTATAATAAACGATGCAAAGACGATTGACACCATTGACATCAATTTTATCAAAATGTTTAAAGACGGCCCTGATGTATCTTTAAACGGGTCGCCTACTGTATCGCCTACAACTGTCGCCTTATGAGCAGGCGAACCTTTGCCTCCGTAATGGCCTTCTTCAATATATTTTTTCGCATTATCCCACGCACCTCCAGAATTCGCCATCATAACCGCAAGCACAAATCCTGTAATAGTCGCGCCCATAAGAAGCCCGCCAACCGCATTAATTCCCACCAGAAGCCCTATCGCAATAGGGGCTACTATCGCTAAAAGCGAAGGCATTACCATTTCCTTTTGCGCGGCAACTGT
>JAPLMC010000011.1 GCA_026387215.1 Candidatus Omnitrophota bacterium | reverse complement strand
TTGAGTATTAATACTATAAGGAAGATTGTATGAAGGTTCTATTGCTAGCTGCAGGATATGCTACTAGGCTATACCCTTTGACATTAAACACTCCAAAGCCGCTGCTTCCAGTAGCTGGTAAAACTGTCATGGGATACATATTTGATCTTATTGAGCCCTTGAAAGATCTGGATGAGGTTTTTATTGTGACAAATAAAAAGTTCTATCAGAATTTTGAGGAATGGAAGCAAAAATTTTCAAGTTCAAAGAAAATAACAATCATAGACGATGGCACAACCTCTAACGAAACCAGGCTGGGCGCCACAGGAGATATAGAGTTTGTCATAGAAAAGAAAAACATAAAAGATGATCTATTGGTTTTGGCCGGAGATAATCTTCTTAAGGCAGACCTTTCTCAGTTTACAAATTTTTGTATTTCGAAAAGGCCTTCCATTACAATAGGCCTTTATGATATAAAAGACTTGATTCTTGCATCTAGTTACGGTATAGTATCCATTGATAAAAATAGCAAGATCATTGACTTTAAAGAAAAACCTGCTAATCCAGTGTCTACTCTTGCGGCAATGTGTCTTTATTTTTTCCCAAAGGAAAAATTGGATATAATGAAGAGATATAGAGAAACGGATAATGCAAAAGACGCACCGGGTTATTTCTTGGAATGGCTTTATAAAATAGAATCAGTATTTGGTTGCGTGTTTAAAGATAAAAAGTGGTTTGATATAGGGGACAAAAAATCATTAGAAGAAGCTGATAAAGAATTCAGAAAGGAGAAAGAGTAAAAATGCCTAAGGGAAAGTATTACGTAACTTCGGAATCAGTGGGGGAGGGTCATCCAGACAAGCTGTGCGATCAGATTTCAGATTCAATATTAGATGAGGTATTACGGCAGGATTCAAGGGGCCGTGTGGCTTGCGAGACATTTGTAACAATGGGTCTTATTATAGTGGGAGGAGAAATTACCACTACTGCCTATGTGGATGTAATCAATACCGCAAGAAAAGTCGTTAAAGAAATAGGGTATACGGATCCTAAATATGGAATGGACTACAAGACGTGCGCTGTTGTCAATACAATACATGCTCAGTCTCCTGACATTTCACAGGGGGTTGATAAAGGCGGGGCAGGCGACCAAGGCTTTATGGTTGGGTATGCTTGCGATGAGACACAGGAACTGATGCCGTTACCAATTATACTGGCGCATAAACTTGTTAAAAAAATGGCTGAGATTAGAAGAAGCAAAGTGCTAAAATATCTTGGGCCTGATTCTAAAAGTCAGGTAACAGTTGAATATAAAGATGGTAAAGCTGTTCGAATAAATTCAGTGGTTTTGGCGTGCCAGCACACAGAAGAGATATTGGATAAAAGCGGAGAACATATAACTGAGAAAGCAAGAAAAGAGATTATAGAAAAAATAGCGAGACCTATACTTGGTAAACTTGCAGATGAAAAAACAGAATATTATGTAAACCAGACTGGAAAATTTTTAATAGGCGGTCCGCAGTCTGACACAGGTATGACAGGAAGAAAAATAATAGTGGATACTTATGGAGGAGTTATACCGCATGGCGGAGGCGCTTTTTCAGGTAAGGATCCCACAAAGGTTGACCGTTCAGCTGCGTATATGGCGAGATATGTAGCAAAAAATATAGTGGCTGCAGGGCTTGCCAAGAAATGCTGTATACAGCTTGCGTATGTTATAGGAAAGGCAGAGCCGCTGGCAGTAATGGTGGAAACGTTTGGCACTGGGAAGATTTCAGAAGAAAAGATCTCAATGCTAATACGGGAGCATTTCGATCTTACACCTAGAGGCATAATAACAGAATTGGATCTTCTTAAGCCTATTTATAGAAAAACAGCTGCCTATGGACATTTTGGCAGAGCAGAAGAAGGTTTTACCTGGGAAGAAACCGACAAGGTCGATCTCTTAAGAAAGGGCTGTGTCTAAAATGAAACACGATATCAGCGATATAAAGTTAGCGCCTACCGGAAAATTAAGGATAGAATGGGCAGATGAAAATATGCCTGTTTTAAAACTTATAAGAGAGCGATTTTTGAAAGAAAAACCATTTAAGGGTGTAAAGATAAGCGCATGCCTTCATGTAACTACAGAGACAGCTGTTTTAATGCATACCTTGAAATCAGGCGGAGCAGACGTAAATCTTTGCGCTTCTAATCCTCTTAGCACTCAGGATGATGTAGCGGCGTCTCTTGTAAAAGATTTTAGTATACCTGTTTTTGCCAGGAGAGGAGAAAATAATGAAGTATATTATTCTCATATAGAAAGTTCTCTGGCGATTGAGCCTCATATAACAATGGATGACGGAGCTGATCTTGTCTCTACAATCCATAAATCCAAAAAACATCTTGTGGCTGGCATGTTTGGAAGTACAGAAGAGACTACTACAGGAATAATAAGGCTCAGAAGTCTGGAACTGGATAAAAAACTTCTTTTTCCTGTAATCGCTGTAAATGACGCAGACACAAAACATTTGTTTGATAATCGTTACGGCACAGGCCAGTCAACAGTGGATGGCGTTATTAGGGCTACAAATATTCTGATAGCAGGTAAAATCGTGGTTGTGCTTGGTTATGGCTGGTGCGGCAGGGGATTTGCCATGCGCGCAAGAGGTATGGGCGCAAATGTAATAATTACGGAAATTGACCCCACGAAAGCGCTTGAAGCGGTTATGGATGGTTATTCAGTAATGCCGATGAAGGAAGCTGCTAAAAAAGGTGATTTATTTGTGAGCTTGACAGGAAATACAACTGTTATTGCAGAAGAACATTTTAAGGTAATGAAGGACGGCGCTATAGTAGCTAACTCTGGCCATTTCAATGTCGAGATAGATATACCAGCTCTTGAAAAGATAAGCAGTAAGAAGCGGGTTATTCGCAGCAATGTTGAAGAGTATCTTCTAAAAGATGGAAGGCGCATCAATCTTTTAGGTGAAGGCAGGCTTGTGAATCTTGCCTGCGCAGAAGGTCATCCAGCTACAGTAATGGATATGAGTTTTGCGAATCAAGCGCTTGCCGCAGAATATCTTGTAAAAAACTATAAAAAGTTGAATAATAAAGTTTATAGAATGCCTGTAGAAATAGATAGAGAAATAGCCAGGCTTAAGCTGAAAAGCATGGGTGTTCAGATAGATATGCTCACTCCTGAACAGAAAAAGTATCTTTCTTCATGGGAGATAGGAACTTGATTTCTATTAGATTAGACAGATTGTGTCTAATTTCTTATTAGTATTATCCCTACGAATCCGAACAATATATTTGCCAAGTGAGCTGAGAGGAATGCTGGAAGAGTTCCGCTTTTACCGAGGGCTATGCAACTTGCCATAAAGGCATAATAGGTAAATCCTATTACAATGCTCATACCTATCCCCAATAGAGCAGTGGCCTTGCCTCTTTGTCTTACCTTCAATGCAAACCCAGACCCTATTAAAATTACTACGAGGCTTGTAAAGGGAAAGCTTATTTTCTGATGCAGGTCTACACGGAGCATTGTGATTAACTTGGGGGATGTTTCAGAAAAATTCTTTACATAATTCAATAAATCGTGAAAACTCATATATTCATAATTTGTGCCTTTCGATATAAGATCTTTAGGTTTTTCCATAGCGATTGTTTTTTCTTGTAAAAATTCAGGTGAGCCTAGTACTGTCCCTTTGTTATCCAATCTATACATTAGTATATTTGAAAAAATCCATTTTCCATCTAGCCATTTTGCTTCCTGTGCGTTTATCTTTAGCGAAACACTGTCTTTTTTGTCCTGCTCTAGTATGGTGATGCCTATCGCGGTTTTAGAAGATGGATCGAAGTTGTCTATGAATATGAGGCGATTATTTTTGCCGTAGAGTGCGATATTAGATATTATTCTTTTGTTAGCAGATTTGTTTTTATCTGCATTGTTCATAGAATTTTCTTTTATAGATTCTGCTATTCTCATGCTCTGTGGCAGAATTTTTTCAGATATTCCGAATATTAGTATTGTTACGGCCAAGCCTATATAGATAAACGGCATTAGTATCCTGTATATGTTTATACCTGCCGCGCGCATGGCTGTTATTTCTCCGTATTTATTCAGCGTTCCAAGAACGTATACGGTGGAGATTAAGCTTGCCACCGGAGCGGTTTGCGTGATGATCAAAGGTATCATTGACAAGTAGTATTCCCATAGTATCCCCAGGTTAATACTTTGTTTCAGTACTTCATCCAGGCGGCCGAAGAGATCTATAATGACGTAAAGCACTATAAATACCATTAGACAGTACAAAAGAGGTAATATAAAATATTTAGCTATGTATTTATCCAGTATTTGCATATTCATAATGTTGACAAAACTTACAATGTAAGTTTTGTCAACATTCTGTGGTTTTTTTAAATAGGATTATTCCTGCTATGCCGATTATTATATTTGGCATATACATCCAGAATACCGGGCTCCCAATACCTTTTAAAGATAGAGCTATGCTTATGGCCATTAATAGATAGAATACCACAATAACTCCAAGTGCTATGGCGAATTGTATAGTTTTTTCCCCGCGTTTTGTGAATATACCCAGAGGTATTCCTATAATTATAAAGACTATGCTCGCAAAGGATATCGAAATCTTTCTGTGAAATTCTGTAATGAGCGAAGGCGTGTCTACATGATATTTTCCAAGACGCTGAATTTCATTTTTTATTTCCCGGAAGTTCATTTCTTTAGGTTTTTTATCCGTATATCCGCTGGGCGCTATTGATTCATCTATGTTCAGAGTAATATAATACGTTTTGAAGTTTAATTTATAGAAGTTTATAGGATTTTTAGGATTAGGCTCGTCGCTAGTGCCGTTTACAAGCTTCAGCTTAATCGCATTATTGTCAACCGTTATGAACTCCCCTCTTTCAGCTATTATAGTTCTCGTAGAATGTTCATTCTGCGGCTGATATATGCGCACGCCTTTGAGTTTATTTTTATCTATTTCATGTATGAATATTATATAGCCCTTGAAACTTTTTATAAATGTGCCAGGTTCGAGATACGCCCCAGGCGTTTTTATGCCTATATTTTTTATGATTTTTCTGGATTCGAAATGCATGTTTGGTATTATATCGTTATTTAGTATTATTGAAAGAAGGCTGAACAAGAGGCCTATTATAATCAAGGGGAAACTTAACCTGTAGATGTTTATGCCGCTTGAGCGGATAGCGACAATTTCATTGTCTCCTGAGAGCCTGCCGAATACTAGAAGCACAGAAGTTAATAGGGACATAGGTATTGTGTAGCTCAATAAAAACGGTATCAGGTAAAGAAAAAGTTTGCCTACGAGCCTTATATCAACTCCTTTATTTATTACAAGCTCTGCTAGTTTTATAATATTCCCTACTACTAGGGTAAAAGTGAATATGGCGAGGGAAAATAAAAACATGACAATTATTTCTTTTATTATATATTGACGCAGTATTTTCATAAGACGTCTCCTCGCGCCAGGGTGATTACTTCAACATATCCAGCGCCTGAATTTTTGAGAAGTCTTGAACACTCATTAACAGTAGAGCCGGTTGTAAAAAGGTCATCCACGAGCATTATATTTTTGTTGCGGACAATTAATTTATTTTTTAAATAGAAACTGTAACGCAGGTTTTTTATCCTAGCGTCTCTTTTAAGTTTACTCTGAAGAGATGTGTTTTTTATTTTCTTTAGCGTATTTCTGGAATATGGAATGCCCAGATTTTTTCCTAAAGCCTTAGCTAAGATGTCGGCGTGATTGATTTCTCTTTGGAATAATCTGTTAGGGTGCATTGGTATGGATAGAATTAGATTGCTGTCTTTTCCAATATGATGTTTTTTCATGAAATTAATAATCAAAGTCGTAAAATCCGTAGAAAGAGAGGTTATTTTTTTATATTTGAAATCGTGAATCAAATTTTTTAATAGATTATCGTAATGGCAAACTGACCAAGCTCTGTCAAAAAATGGCTTATCTTTTTCGCAGTTCTGGCATGTAGCTATTGATTTATAACCTTCTTTAAGCTGTCTGCCGCATTTTATACAGAAAGGAGGGAGTCTTTCTGTTATTTTTTTTGCGCAATTATCGCAGATATTGCGGTCAAATTTGTCTATTTTTTTAGAACATCCCCTGCATATGGCAGGGTAAAGCAGATTTATTAAGTTACCTAACATATAATGAATATAGCACAATGAATGAATAAAATAAAGGCAAAACTTCTTCACACTATTGTATTTTTATGCTATATTGTTTAAATATGAAAGATAATATAAACAATATAGAACAGAATATAAAGAATATTGAAGAATGGAATAATGAGCACGCAAATATCAAGCCTATTTTAGAAGTAGCTGTTGATTATCACAATAAGGCGCGGCGCGAAGCATGCTGGAAGAACTACGAAAAGGCTTCAGAGTTTTTTAAAAAAGCTATCGAAAACTATAGAAGCGCACTGAAGCTCAATCCGAAATATTATCTTCAGGATATTATTGAAAGGGTGGATTTTGTTATAGGAGAGTATCTAAACAGTATGTTCAATTTTAAGATATCTGACGACAGACTGAGGACTAAACAGGGAGCTAAGGAATTCGTAGAATTTGTAGAAAACCTTAGCCCTGAGGAAGATAAATATATAGACCGGTATGATATGGCTTTGGGATACTTTAAGATAGGAAATATATGTAATGAAGATGGTGACTTTGACAAAGCGTATGAACTTTTTAACAGGGCGGTAAATCTACAATGCGACAGACCTTTTTTAAATAGAGACGCTTATTTTAAAATGGGGCAAATACTTCTTAATAGAAAAAGATTTAAAGAAGCTCTTATGAGCTTTATTTCCGTACTTTCTTTTGACAAGGGAAATATGGAAGCAGTTAACCGTATTGATATATGTTTGAAGGAATTAAAAATATCTGAACATAGGTTTAAATTCTTGTCTATGACTCCTAATGAGGCAAAGAAACTGATAATGGAGGTGTTATGATAGGTGATATCTTCAAAGAAAAAAGAAAGTACCCAAGGATTGAACTAAGACTGAGCGCTAAATACAAATTGCTTGATTATGAACAGGCATTTCAGTTTACTGGGACGGAAAATATATCTGCGGAAGGATTGTCCTTTGCTTCTAGTGAACCCTTGAAGCCAGGAGCTTATGTACAACTTGAAGTGGATATTGAAGATGCTAATCCGCCAATATCTATAGTGGCTGAGATAAGATGGATAGGGGATATTGGAATTGATAGAAATAAAAAATATATTAACGGCGTTAAGATAATAAGTATGCCTTTAAAGGATGAGTCCAGATTTTTAAAATATTATTGTAATAAAATAGTTGAAAAATTATCAGGTTATCTTAAACAATAGACCTGCAAAAAAAAGGGGGTTAGTATGGTAATGCGTTTAGTGATGGTTTTTGTGTTACTGGTTGCTTTGACTGGTTGTCTGAAAAAAGTTACAGATGAAAATGCGTCTATGGATACTGGCGTTGCAGAAGAGACTGCGACTGGCGCAGCGGTAGACGTTGCTCGAGATACTCAGGTTATAAAGGGCAAAAGTGTTTCCGTGGAGTCCACCGCTACTCAAATGGAAGTAGTTGAAAAACCAAGTGTTCAGGATATTCAGCAGGCTTTAAAGAACGCTAATCTTTATGAAGGCAATATAGATGGCGTTATTGGCCCAAATACCAGAAAAGCTATAGAGGCTTTTCAGTCTCAGAGCGGTTTAAAAGCAGATGGCAAAGTTGGCCCTAAGACATGGCAGAAATTAAAAGAATATCTTGTTAAATGAATCCAAATAATCAAATTTTCAGGCCTAAAGTCAGGGATTTACCTGAAATTGATATTGAACGGCCAAGCCTTATCTGCACTCCAAAGAGCGCAGATTCGCTACCAGGAGCGTATAAAAATAGATATGGCATAGTTTATGAAGACGAGCATATTCTTATAATAAATAAACCTTCTGGAATATTAGTTGTACCTACTCCAAAAGGAGAAACAAATACCCTTACGGATCTTCTGAATCAAGAATTGGACAGGCGCGGTGTTTTGGCCAATGCGTATCCATGCCACAGGATTGACAGGGAGACATCAGGCCTTATTATCTATGCTAAGGGCAAAGCTGTTCAGCAAATTATGATGGAGCAGTTTAAAGCTCACCTTGTAAAAAAGACATACATTGCATTTGTCCATGGCATTGTGCGAAAAAATTCTGATACCCTTCAAGGCAATGTATATAGCGAAAAAAAAAGAAAAACAGAGCTTATGATTACAAAATACAGGGTTATTGAAAGAAAAAAATATTTCACAATAGTTGAGGTACAACCTGTTACCGGAAGGACCAACCAGATTAGGATACATTTTAAATCTATTGGCCATTCTCTGGTAGGAGAGAGCGTATACGCTTTCAGGAAGGATTTCAAGTTAAGATTTAAAAGGGTTGCGCTTCATGCAAAGGCATTAGAATTCAGCCACCCTATATCAGGGAAAAGAATGAATTTTAATTTGCCATTGCCTGAGGATATGAGGAAATTTACCAAATGAAAATTATAATAGAGCTCTTATTGCTTATACTGTTGCTTTTAATAGGCGCGTTGACAGCTGCGTCTGAGACATCTATTATTGCCTCCAGCATTATAAAGCTTAGGCGTCTTGCGGCTGACGGTTCAAAAGCTGCCAAAATGATACTTAAAATACTCGAAGCCCCGGAAAAATTCTTCGGCACTATAGTTGTAGCAAATAATATAGTAAATTCTTTTATAGCTTGCATTATTACAGCTATAATAATTTCTTTTTTAGGTGAAAGCACCAAAAGTATACTTCTGGCAACTTTGGTATCGGCGTTTCTTGTAATAGTTTTTGAAGTGGCGGCAAAAACGCTTTCAGCTGGAAGCCCTGTAAGAGTAGCTTTATTTCTTGTGAGGATGGTAAAGACTTTGATATTTATGTTATCTCCGGCTGTTAGGGTGCTTTCTGTAATAACTAATTTTATAGTAAATCTTCTTGGCGGAAAAACCAAGGGCAGGGCTTCTCTTGTTGTGGAGGATGAGATAAAAGCTCTTATTAGGATAGGCGAGGAAGAAAGCCCCAAGTATAAAGATAAGTATAAAATGCTTTCAAAAGTTTTTGAGTTTAGCAATACTCTGGTAAAGACTGTAATGATATCGAGAGACAAGATGGTGCTAATTGACGTAGGCGCAAATATAGACAGCATATTGGATAAAGTCCTTGAGTCAGGCTATTCCAGGCTGCCCGTATACAAAGATAAGCCGGACAATATAATCGGTGTTATAAATATGAAAGATCTGTTAAACCTGTCTGTTAACAGGGACCTTGTAATTCTGCAGGATATAATATATCCTCCTATTTTTGTCTCTGATTCTAAAAATGTAACTGAGTTGTTAAAGGAATTCCAAAAAGGCCATACGCATCTGGCTATTGTAACTGATCCGCACGGCAAAATTCAGGGCCTTGTGACCCTGGAAGACCTGCTCGAAGAAATAGTAGGCGAGATACAGGACGAGTATGATATCCGCAATAAATAAGAAGATGCAAAAATTTGACACTGTAATAATAGGCGGCGGCGCAGCTGGAATAGTGGCGGCTATCAGCGCTAGGCGCAGCGGTAAAAATGTGGTTATATGCGAAAAAATGCAGCGTCTTGGAAAAAAGATACTTATCTCAGGCGCTGGCAGGTGCAATATTTCCAATTTGGATTTAAACGAAGCACATTATAATACTGAAGGCCGCGAGCTGGTAAAAAGCATATTTTCCAGGTTTGGCAGAGAGAAAATAGAAAATTTTTTCAATGAACTTGGGCTAAAGCTGGGTTCCGAAGTAAGCATGATTTTTCCTGCTACAGACCAGGCTGCAAGCGTTTTAAGGGTCCTGGAAGATGAGCTTAAAGCTTTAAAAGTGGCAGTAGAGCTTGATTTCGAAGTAAATAATATTGCCGGTTCTCCCAAAGGATTTATAGTAAAATCCAGAAACGGTAAAAGCATTATGTGCAACACTGTCATAATTACAGGAGGAGGAAAGAGTTATCCCAGTCTTGGCTCCGACGGAAGTTGTTATGTTTTAGCTTCCTCTTTCGGCCATAAAATCACAGCGCCTATTCCGAGTGCTGTACCTCTGGTGACAAAGGACATATTTTGCCATTTGCTTCAGGGCCAGAAAATACAATGCGTTGCAAAAGCGGTGATAGGCGGTAAAGTGAAAAAAGAAACAGAAGGAGAACTGCTTTTTACAAAATACGGGCTTTCAGGCACTGCTATATTGGATATAAGCGAGGATATTTCAATAATCATAAACAGGCTTGGGGCGAAATTTGCTCAGGACTCAATTGATATGGTTCCTTTTATAGGCGCGGATGAACTTAAAGAAGAGATTATCCGCAGAATTAATAAAGGCTTTACAGAAGAAAATTTAATGATAGGGATATTGCCTAACAAATTTAGCCTGGTTTTTAGAGATTTATTCAAAGGCGCAAGCGTTGAAAAAATAGTAAATGTGTTGAAAGACAAAAGATTTGATATAATAGATACAAAATCCTGGAATGAAGCGGAGTTTACCTCAGGTGGCGTGAACGTTAAAGATATAAAAGAAAGCACGTTAGAATCAAAATTGAAGAAAAGCGTTTATTTTGCAGGAGAAATCCTGGATGTAAATGGCGAACGGGGTGGATACAATCTTGCCTGGGCATGGGCTTCAGGCTTTGTAGCTGGTTTAACGGAGTAAGCGTGGCGTTTGCCCCTCGTCTCGTCCGCCACCATAAAACGGTGGCGAGGCGGACTCGGGATCAAATTTTGCTTCGCAAAATTTGGGAGGTAATATATGCCGTACGATGCAAGCCTTGATAATGAAGTATTTTCCAAATCTCATGAAAATGATGATGGGAAAATCACAGTAAGCGTTCATTCTTACAATAACGGACCTAAGAAATTACAGATAGTAAGGGAAAATAGAGACCCTGAAGGCGCCCTTAGATTTGCAAAGCTTGGGAGAATGACTAAGGAAGAAGCTCAGGCAATCCTGCCTTTGATTCAGGAAGCCATATCTAGCATGTAACGCAAGCAATATGAGAGTTTTTATTAAGACATTTGGCTGACCTCCGTTGGTGTAAGTACCGCGATATGATTTTAGGTATATTAAGGGGCTGACTGATTTGGAATAAAGGAATTATGGTAAAATCTCCTGTAAGTGAGGTATCTTTTTATGTTGTATAATGTGAAATAATGTTAACTCATAAAAGAACAAAGATAGACATCGGCCTTATTTGGGGAGGCTATTTCAAACAAATATTTCAAAAATAAGGCAAGAAACGATGGGGTGAGAGAGTCGATTGAAAAGATTGAGAAAGCAAACAGCTAAAACTACAAAAATAATTAATGGACCAAGTAGAGACTTAGATGTCCGTGGAGAATTTCTAATAGTGTTTGCAGCCGCTTTGTTTGTCTTAATTCTCAAGCTGTTACTTTCTTATGTGGTTTATGGAACGAACGACGTCACATATTGGAAATTTTTTTCAGATGTCATAGCTCAGCATGGTACCTTCAAAATTTATTCCCTCGTGAAGATTTATAATCACCCTCCTTTAATGTCGTGGGTTTTAAAATTCATAAGATATATCACATTGAAAAGCGGTTTGAGTTTTCAATTTGTGTTTAGATTAATGCCAATTATAGCAGACTTTCTAAGTATTTTTGTTATTTGGAATCTCTTGTCTGCATTAAGGGTAAAAACCAGGACACTTCTTTGCGTTATCTGTAGTATTAATCCGATAAATTTTCTTATTTCCGGGTTTCATGGAAATACGGACTCAGTCTTTATATTTTTTATTTTTCTTGCAATTTATTTTATTAAAAATAAACAAATTTTTTATTCAGGGCTATGTTACGGGCTCTCCTTATGTATAAAGATAGTCGCGATAATCTTATTACCTGTTTTCTTCTTTTATTTCCGTACAAGAAAGGAAAAGGCAATATTTATTGCCTTTTCAGCAATAATTCCACTTTTGGTTTTTTTACCGTATCTTCTCAGTGATTTTCACGCAG
>JAPLMC010000088.1 GCA_026387215.1 Candidatus Omnitrophota bacterium | reverse complement strand
CTTCCTATTATAGTTTTTAACCTCACGAAAAAAGGCAATATAAAAAGAGTTTTGATGGGCGATAAAATAGGGACAATTGTGTGTTGATTATGTAGAATATCCCTCGTCTCGCCCGTCACCGCAAAGCGGTGGCGAGGCGGACTCGGGATGATTTTTACTTCGTAAAAATCAGGAGGCTAATCATGGAATTGTTACAAAAACTTATACACGATTCAGAGGAAAAGCTTAAAAAAACAGTAGACTCTACTGTAAGAGAATTTTCAGAGATTCGCACAGGCCGCGCGAGTCCTGCAATTGTAGAAGGCATAATGGTAGAATGTTATGATACTCATATGCCTATGAAACAGGTGGCGACTATATCAGTGCCTGAGCCGAGGCTTGTAACGATACAACCCTGGGACCAGTCTAATCTTCAGGCTATTGAAAAGGCGATACTGAAATCAGAGCTTGGGATATCTCCTGTCAATGACGGAAAAGTTATAAGAATATCTATCCCGTCTCTTACGAAGGAAAGAATAGAAGAGCTAAAGAAGATATTGCATAAGATTGCAGAGCAGGGAAGAGTTTCCATAAGAACTGTCAGAAGGGATGCAATCGCAGCTATAGATAAGTTAGAATCATCCAAACAGATTACAGAAGATGCGAAGTTTAAAGGCCACGACGATATGCAGAAGCTGACGGAAAAATATACAAAAAAGATAGATGAGTTCTTAATAAATAAAGAGAAAGAATTAGTATAATAAATAAATGGGCCGCTAGCTCATCTGGTAGAGCACTACACTTTTAATGTAGTTGTGCCGCGTTCAAGTCGCGGGCGGCTCACCAAAATTTTGCCAAAGGCAAAATTTTGATCCCGAGCGACCTTTGTGTTACAAATATGTCGCGAGGGCCCATAAAATATTATGAAACCTTTCGAAATCATAGACCACACTTCTGATGTAGGAATAAAAGTGTGGGGCGCTACTATGACAGAGTTATTCGAAAATGCGGCAAGGGGCATGTTTGCTGTTATAGCAAAAGAAGTGTGCAATATTCAGGGCTCGAATATTGAAAAAAAGATAGAGATCCGTAAAAATGCAGACAGCCTTGAAGAGATATTAGTCAGTTGGTTGTCGGAACTGTTGTATATCTTTAACAGAGAAAAAACATATTTCAGAGATTTTAGAATTAAGAGTTTAAATAATGACGGCATAGAAGCCCAGGCAAGCGGCATTAATCTAGATCTTTATCAGAGCAACCTTTATACGGAAATAAAGGCGGTTACTTTTCACAATCTCAAAATAGAAGAAAACGTAGATGGATTTAGCTGCACTATTATTTTTGATGTTTAACTATGGCCTATGCCTGGCAGGGTAAACTAGAAAAATTAGACAATTTTCGCTGGAAAATTTCCCAATCCCATAACCCAGGGATGAAAGTCCCTGGCCTTATCTATACAAATGAAGCCTTTCTCCCAGAAATCCTTAATGATAAAGCTCTTGAACAGGTAGTAAATGTTACATTTTTACCTGGCATAGTAAAATATTCTCTTGCCATGCCTGATATCCATTGGGGCTATGGTTTTTCTATAGGCGGAGTAGCAGCTACGGATCCAGAAGATGGAGGAGTGATATCTCCCGGTGGAGTGGGTTATGATATAAATTGCGGGGTGAGGCTTGTGCGTAGCGATTTAACATTGGATGAACTGATGCCTAAACTGGAAATGTTGGTAAATTCATTATTCAATAATATTCCCTCAGGGGTTGGTTCTAGCGGAGACATAAAAGCGAGTACTAAAGACGAAGAAGAAATTTTTTTAAAAGGCGCAAGCTGGGCGGTTAAAAAAGGATATGGCGTAAAAGAAGATTTGGAATTTACGGAGGATAAAGGCTCAATAGAAGGCGCTGATCCTTCCCTTATTTCGAAAAGAGCGTATGATAGGGGCAAAGACCTAGACGAAATATATGACGAGAAAAAAGCTGATATATTTGGTTTATTCAAAGGTCAGGTTACAATGATGATGCATTCCGGCTCAAGGGGCCTTGGGTACCAGATATGCGATGATTATGTGAAAAGTATGGCTAGTTGTTTGGGTAAATATAATATAAAATTACCTGATAGACAGTTAGCGTGCGCACCTGTAAATTCTCCAGAAGGGAAAGCTTATTTGGCCAGCATGAAATGCGCCGCGAACTATGCGTGGACAAACAGGCAGTGTCTTATGCATCTGGCAAGAAATGTTTTTGAGAAAGTATTTAATAAAAGCTGGAGTTCTCTCGGGCTAAGGCTTGTTTATGACGTGGCGCATAATATCGCGAAGATGGAAAAACATAAAATAGATGGCAAAGAAAAATTTTTATGCGTGCATAGAAAAGGCGCCACTAGAGCGTTTCCTCCAGGTCATTTTGATGTGCCTGATACATACAAAGAGGCTGGACAACCTGTTATTATTCCAGGCGATATGGGTACATTTTCTTATGTGTTGGCTGGCGCAGCATGCTCTATGGAAGAGACATTTGGCAGCACATGCCATGGCGCAGGCAGACGCCTTTCCCGTTCAAGCGCTATCAAATTTTGCGCTGGAAGGAATATTGATAAGGAACTTTTTAATAAAAGTGGTATAATAGTTAGGGCAAAAATAAGAGCTACTCTTGCTGAAGAAGCGCCAGAGGCTTATAAGGATGTAACTGAAATTGTAAATGTAGTACATGGCGCAGGATTATCAACAAAAGTTGCTCGCATGCGCCCTCTAGGTGTCATAAAAGGCTAAGATGTTGACAAACTTACAATGTCACTTTTGTCAAGTTTGCAGATTTTTAAATAAGGAGAGTTTATGTTAGATATTAAATTCATACGGGAGAATACAGAGATAGTAAAAGCCAGCATAAAGAACAGAAATCTAAAGCTTGATATTCAGGAAGTTCTTGATCTGGATAGTGAAAGAAGAAAGATCTTGGTAGAAGTAGAAGGTTTAAAAGCAGAAAAAAATGCTATTTCCAAGAAAGGAAAGCCAGACAAAACTATTATTGATGAAATGAAGGCATTATCCCAAAAAGTAGGCAATTTAGATATAAAAGTGGATGAAATTGACAGAAAATTAGGCAATTTGTTGCTATATATCCCAAATACAGTTCATAATTCAATACCAATAGGAAGTCCGGAAAACAATATAGAAATCAGAAAATATGGAGAGCCAAAAAAGTTTGATTTCAAACCAAAAACCCATATAGAAATAGGTGAAGACCTGGATATACTTGATTTTCCAAGATCTTCAAAGATATCTGGTTCAGGATTTTGTCTTTTTAAGGGATTAGGGGCTTTGCTTGAAAGAGCGCTTATTAATTTTATGCTAGATTTGCATACAAGAGAACATGGATATAAAGAAATATTTCCCCCTTTTCTTGTCAATAGGGCTAGCATGACAGGCACTGGGCAGCTTCCAAAATTGGAAGAAGATATGTATAAGTTAAAAGATGATGACCTATTTCTTATACCAACAGCAGAGGTGCCTGTTACAAATATTCACAGGGATGATATTCTGGATGAATCAGAGCTGCCAGTATGTTACACTGCGTATACTGCCTGCTTCAGGCGCGAAGCTGGCTCTTATGGCAAAGATACAAAGGGGCTTATGCGGGTTCATCAGTTTGACAAGGTAGAGCTTGTAAAATTTGTGAAACCTGAGACGTCTTTCGATGAGCTGGAGAAATTATTGAATAACGCCGAGAAGGTTCTTCAGAGATTGGGCCTTGTTTACAGGGTAGTCATGCTTTCCACAGGAGATATAAGTTTTGCTGCAAGTAAATGCTACGATATAGAGGCATGGGCCCCTGGAGTAGAAAAAAATTTAGAGGTTTCAAGCTGCAGCAATTTTACAGACTTTCAGGCAAGAAGAGCCAATATAAAATACAGAGGAAAAGATAAAAAATTAGAATATGTCCATACCTTGAATGGTTCCGGCGTTGCAATGGCCAGGACAGTTATATGTATACTTGAGAATTATCAGCAACAAGATGGAAGCGTTGTTATCCCAGAAGTTTTAAGGCCATATATGGGAGGCAGGGAAAGGATTACAAAATGATAGTATTACGTTTTATTATTAGTATATTGTTAATGCCGGTTTGCGTGATAGCCACTGTTAGTTTTTATGAAGGCATATTTAACATACAAGATGTCTCAAAGTCAGGCTTATATTTCATTCTTGGAGCTCTCATGTATTCTGTTATACATCTATTGTTATTCAGGTTGGACTTTTTGTATGTATTTGGCCATGAATCTATGCACGCATTTGCCACGTTTTGCTCAGGCGGAAAAACGAGCAACATGAAAGTATCAAGTAAAGAAGGCAGTGTAAAAACTACTACGCCTAATTTTTTCGTTATGCTTGCACCATATATGATACCTGTTTATACAATTATCATAGCCATAGCTTATTTTATTTTATCTTTTTTTATTGATATAACAAAATATTCAGGTATCTTTATATTCTTAATAGGATTTACATTAATGTTCCACCTGGCCTATACGGCCGAAAGTATCAGACAGAAACAATCAGATCTTATAAAGACAGGCTATTTTTCGTCAATTTCTTTTATTTATATTGTTAATCTTATCATAGTTTTTCTTATAATGAGCCTCTTTTTTAGAGACGTATCTTTTATAGATTTTATAGCTGATATTTACGAAAAAACAAAGTTTTTTTACTATTCGTTCTGGAAACAATTGTTCTTATAATGAAACTTACAAAAAGAGACCTAAAAATTATAGGAGCGGCTTTATATAGTTGCGAAGGCACTAAATTACGTAGAGATAAAAGAAAAAAGAATGAAATTTATTATTGGGTTATAGAATTTACAAATAGCAATCCAAAATTAATAAAATTATTTGCCGCATTTTTAAGAAAAATTATTAAAATAGAAGAAAATAAATTAAAAGGGCAGCTTATTATATATAGTGATATTCAAAAGAAAAAACTAGAGAAATTTTGGTCTGCAACTTCAGGCATACCGCTATTTAATTTTAATAAAACTGTAGTTTTATCTGCAAAGGGCAGTTTATATAAGCCAAATCCTAATGGAACTTTTAAAGTTAGGTATCACAGCAAAGAAGCTTTTAAAAGGCTAGATAGAATTTTAAATAGTATATTTATTTAATGGAGAGGTGCGTGAGCGGTTTAAACGGTACGCCTGGAGAGCGTATGTACTCCACAAGGGTACCCAGGGTTCGAATCCCTGCCTCTCCGCCAAATTTTGTTTTGATTCGAAAATATGGAGGTATATATCATGGAATTAGCTAATATATTAAAAGAGATGTTTGACAGAAAAGCTTCCGATGTTATTCTTAAAGCAGGAAGCCCTGTTTGTTTGAGAATAAATGGCGAGCTTTTTAAGAATGGGACTATTCTGAATGAACATGATCTAGACGCCTTGGTTAGCGACGCAATTACCAGAGCCCAGAAACATACATATAAAGACCAGAGAGAAAATGTAGTTTGTTTTGGAGTAAAAGACCTTGGTCGTTTTAGGGCTACTATATTTCAGCAGAGAGGTACTCCTGTGATGGTAATCCGTGCTATCAATACGCAGATTTTGTCATTTAAAGAACTTAGTCTTCCGACAGAAGTTCTTGAAAGTTTGTGTAATGAAAAGCGAGGCCTAATCCTTGTAACAGGCACTACTGGCAGTGGAAAATCTACTACAGTTGCTAGCATGATAGAATATATAAATAAAAATATGTCGAAACATATTTTGACGTTGGAAGATCCTATAGAATACCTGTTTCAAGATAAAAGATCTATGATAAGTCAGAGAGAGATAAGAATAGACACAGAAAGTTTTCAAAGGGCTTTGGAATATAGCATGCTGCAGACTCCTGATGTTATATTTATTGGAGATATAAGAACAGCAGATGTTATGTCAACTGCTCTTACAGCCGCTGAGACAGGACAGCTCGTGATAGCTAATCTGCATACTATTAGCACTTCTCATACAATTGAAAGGGTTGTGAATTTCTTTCAGCCTCACCAGCATGCAGAGATAAGGATGCAGTTATCTTTATTATTAAAAGGCATTATGTCATTGAGGCTTGTGCCTTTACAGGACGGGTCAGGCCGCATGCCTGCGGCTGAAGTCTTGATACCCACGCCTACTATAATAGAACTAATGAGAGAAGGCAAGATTCATGAAATAGAGTATTATATCAAGGACGGTAGTATGTATGGTATGCAGACTTTTAACCAGGTTCTCTTAGATTTATATAGGGCTGGCAAAATAACAAAAGAGACAGCAATAAATTTTGCGGAGAAAAAAGACGAACTTACAATGGGCCTTAAAGATTTGCGTTGATAAATCAGTACAGTAGTATCAAAATAAATTTTTAATGTAAAATATAATAAACCGGAGGAGTGCCAGAGCGGTTGAATGGGCCTGTCTTGAAAACAGGTAGGCTCGTAAGGGCCTCGTGGGTTCGAATCCTACCTCCTCCGCCGAATTTTTTATACATACCTAACAAGTTGTTCTGCAATTAATTGCAATCCTAACAAAAAATACTAATCAACTTAGTGGCCTATATGTGTCTAGTTTA
>JAPLMC010000054.1 GCA_026387215.1 Candidatus Omnitrophota bacterium | reverse complement strand
TATACCCTGTCTGGCCTATAACAGAAGACGCCAATAATTCCTTCCATCTTTCATCGGATAGTTCCTCTGCCAATTTTGAAAATTCCTTATCTAAAACTCCATCTGCAATATCTACCTCTTCACTTAATGCCACGGGCATATCTTGCCCTTTTATTAATTTTATATCATTTATTTTTCGAATATATTCTGACAAAGCTATCTTTGCTAATTTAGTGTCTATATTTTTTAATGTGGCCTCATCAATAATTTTTTGAATATCTTTGACAGCTAAATCCAGCTGTTCAGCATACATATTAAATCCATCTATGCTAAATATATTGAGAAGCATATTCTTCTCATTTTTTCTAACGCGTAAAAAAGGCTCCTTTAACGCGGTAGTAATCAAATCTTCCTTAAAATGGTTTTGTATCAGCTGTGAAACTTTGGATGCCTGAGAAACGATTATCCTCTCTGTTGTATCTTTAGCTACGCGCTTATTCTCCTCGATTAAATCATAATATAATTGCGTCACAATAGACCAATTAATGCATTGAATCTTTAATGCCTCTTCAGTATTATTTAATATGGTTTGCTTTGAGCTATTAAAACTCAATACGCCTAATGTAATTACAGGGAGCGCTACTAATAAAACACATATGATTATCAACTGCCACTTTACGCTAATATTACCCATATAATAAGCCTATTGTTTTGGATCAGCTTTGCCCTGCAATTTCTCTTTCAAAGCAGATATTTCATCTCTCAATTCTTTCATCCTTAGTTCTCTATTTACTGTAGCATCCTTAAATCTTTCCAATTCATTTATCTTTTCTGCCAGTTCTTTTGTCCGCTCCGCTACTTTTTGCTCCAGGCTTTCATTTAGCTTTTTTATTACATCTTCTGCTTTTTTGCGTTCAGTATTATCTATAATAGAAAAAATAAATCCTTCATCAAGATTATTTTTATTAAGCGCCTGCATTCTTACTACTGCAGGAACCAAATGTCCGTCTTTGTGTACATAATCATACTCATATGCTACGCGACCTTTCTTAGCTATATCTTTATAAATAACATCTCTCTCGATTGTTTCAAATTCCTCTTTACTTGGATAGCAAAATTCAGTAGATGGTTCGCTTAACCACTTTTCTACAGGCCATCCTAAAATATCTTCTACTGATTTGCCAGCCCAGATAACTTTATGATTCTTTATAAAAAGAATTGCTGCCGGGGATCCCTCTAAAATAACATACAAGAGTTTCCTTGACTGTTCTATCTTTCCTTCTGTCTCCTGGGCTTCTGACTCCCATTTTCCAACTAAATAAAGAAATGGCAGGCCGACTAGTATAAGCGCCATAAATTCAATAAATACCTCTGTCCATCTAATAGGCGTATGCGGAACGCCAAAAATAAAATGCGGCATATCAATTATCTTTATCGCAAAAATCAAAAAGCTAAGAATAGCAAACATAGTGGCTATACTGATTCGCAGTTTATATTTTAAATTATGTTTCATGCTAATTCCACCTTGTGCGTTTTAGCGCCATGGTGCTAGAAAATATTTCTCTGATATTTTTATCGCTATTTTCATGAAGTGCTCTAAAATATGTAAGCCTTACCGCTCTACCCTGACGCTTCACTTCATCTGCGCTGCCTTCTAAGTGAATAACTCGCGCCGCCCATTCTGAAAGTTTGCTCTCCCAAAAAATATTATATAAGACATATCCTATCCATATAGTAATTAGTTCTTCTATAACTCTCTTAAAAGATGGCTCAACTATAACTTTTTCTTCTTCTGTATCGCTGTCATCATTTTCAAGTTTAAGTTTTTCTGAAAACAAGTGCTTGCATGGAAATAATTGGAAGGATTGAACCTCTTGAATAGCAAAAGAAACAAAATGCGGATAGATAATAATTGTCCGGCCTGCTTTTTTTTCCAGCACCTGTTTAATTATATAGTTTTTAATTTTTTCTATCTCTTCGAAAGATATATCGTCGCTAATACCTGGAAAATGTTCGAACTGGTCTGTTTTCTCTTCTATATACCTGACCCCCTGCTTACCTAAGACTGTCAATCTATCATTTTTTTTATACTGCTCAAACGCGGTATTTATAATCGAGACATTTAATTTTCCTAAAAATCCTCCATCAGAAGTTATAAGCACAATATGGGATGGAAGCGAGGATTCTTCCAAGAAGCTATGAGAGGAATTATTAAGATCCGTTATCTGAAAAAAATTTTTCAGATACGCGTCGAATTCGTCTAGCTTTTTTCTTTCTCTTTGAAGCCTTGTAAACTCAGAAGCAGCTACTCCCTTCAAGGCGTTAATTACGCCTGCCATTTCTTTATTAAACTGTAATTGTTCACGCAACTTGGTTAGCTTTGCCATTGGGTCTTGAAAAACTCCTCGAGCGTTTTATCCAAAGCTTTCTTTATTTCTTCGGTAAACATTTTTTGAGTACTTATAGATTCTATTAGCTGCGGACTATTGCTAACTAGATATTTAAATATTTCCCTTTTAAATTTCTTCATTGCAGCTCTATCCATAATCTCCGGCATTTCTTTGTTAAAAGCGTAAAAAAGCACAGCTTCTTCAGCCAATGAAAGCGGGCTGTTTTTATCCTGTATAAAAAGCTCATCCAGAGCCATTCCTTTTTTAAGGCTTTTTTCCACTTCAGGAGAAAGCTTGGTCCTTACTTTGGTTAAGCTTACTAGTTCTCTATACTGAGCATGTTCCCATTTCAATGTCTTGCTTACTTCTTTTATAGCCTTAGATTGCACCTTACTTCCTATCCTTGAAACAGAAAGGCCCAGATCAACAGCTGGCCTGAATCCTTCATTAAACAAGGTTGTATTTAAATAAAGCTGCCCATCAGTCATAGAAACAAGATTTGAACAAATTAAGCCAGTAACATCGCCTTCTTGAGTCTCTACAATAGGCAAAAGCGTCATAGACCCTGCCCCATTTTCATCGTTCAGTTTCGCACCTCTTTCCACAAGCTGTGAATGAATATAAAACATATCGCCGGGATAAGCTTCCCTGCCAGGAGGCCTTTGTAAAAGCAGCGAAATTTCTCTATAAACCCAGGCGTGCTTTGTTAAATTATCAAAAACCACCAAAACATCTTTACCATGATTCATAAAATATTCGCCTAACGCGCAAGCAGCATAAGGCACTACATATTGCTCTGCTGAAGAATCAGACGCTGTAGCGCTAATAACAATACTGTAATCCATTGCCCCGCCTACTTGCAGCTCTTCGAGAATTCTTACAAGCGCAGATTGGCTGCCTCCTATCCAGCAGAATATGCATATAATACCTTTGCCTTTTTGATTCAGAATGGTATCAAGGGCAAGGGTTGTTTTACCTGACACCCTGTCTCCAAGTATAAGCTCTCTTTGCCCTTTGCCAATAGGAATACAGGTATCTATTATTTTAATGCCAGTCTCTAAAGGTTGTTCTACAGGCTGGCGCTCCATTACACCAGGAGCTTCTATAAAAATAGGGTAAAAATCATCTTCCTGAATCCTGCCTTTTTCATCACAGGGAACGCCAAAGCTATTCACTACTCTGCCAATAAAATTATTTCCAACAGGCATTTTGAATACCCCTTCTTCTGCGTAAACAACATCGCCTATGGTCAATTTTGTATCATCTCCCAAAACTAAGGCCAATACTTCCTTTTCGCTGAATCCTATCACCAATCCCTTTATATTGGAATGTAGTTCGACTAACTGGCCGTTTACACAATTACTTAATCCTGTTATTTTAACTATTCCCTTTTTAATTTCCTGAATAGTGCCAGTATCTTTTATTTCAAAAGACTCAATCTTTGCATTATTCATATCAGGCTTCATATCAGACATGCCAATCTCCATCTGTTCGGATTTTTTCTGCCATTATAGGAAGGGTCTTTCTTAACTTATTTTTAATGCTTCCGTCTATAACAAACCCGCTTATTTTTATAATAATACCTGCTATAATTTCCGGGTCCATCTCTTCGCTCAAGTTAATATCCTTGCCTAGTTTAGAGCAAAGAGCTGTTTTTAGTTTTTGTTTCTGCTCCGCCTGCACTGTATGAGCATAAACAATCTTTGCCTTATCTTCTTTCACATCAATGCGCTTTTCATCCAGATTTTTTATATCTTCTATTAATTCATCTACAAGCTGAGCGTGTAAATTTTCCAAACTCTTATCTGTAAAAATATACTTGACCATATCCGCTGCTATATGAACTGATTTATTCTGCATCTTTAGAATAAATTCAGCTTCTTTTCTCTTTGCATCTTTCACTGTTTCGTCGATAAAGCGCTTTGCTTCTTCTTTTGATTTCTCAAGCACGCCTTCTCTTATCTTCTCAGCCTCTATTTTTGCTTCTTCTTTTATGTTAACCGCTTGGGTTTTACTTTTTTCTATTTCCAAATTAACTTCTTTCTTTCCTCTGTCAATTTCTTCTCTAAGAATCTTCTCTTTTTCCAGATTTTGCTGATTAAGCTTTTGAAGTCTTTTTACCGCTCGAGTAATCTGGTTATGCAACAGCCATCTTAAAAATAAAATGATAAAAACAAGCGTAACTACCTGAATTGAAATTAACTGCCAAATCCACATATTCATTTTAATCTCCTTGCTCAGCTGCCAAATAAATTGTACACAATCAAAAGCCCGATAACCGCTATTGCTTCTGCAAAAAGAAAAGCTACTATCATAGCTACTAGAATCTTAGGCGCTGCTGAAGGATTCCTTCCAAGCGCCCTAACACTAGAATACCCTACCGCTGCTATAACAGCAGACGGGCCTAAAGTGCTAATAAGCATTACAAGAATAATAGTAAGATTTTTCATATGCTTTTACCCTCACTTGCAATAATCAATCCATTTTGCTTCTAATTCTTCAAGATCCCTAAGCTTATATACGCTTAAAAAAACCTCTTTCCATCCCATTTCACTATTATCCCGAAGGCGCCTGCAAAAGTTCACAAAAATATCTCTCCCAAATGCTTCTAATATAAAATTCGTTACGCTTGCCGCTTCGCTGTAAAATATAAATGGCATAATCAAATCAGCTTTATTAAGATTTGAAAAATTCTCCAGGGGTACATATAAATTCAAATTTATTAAAAATTTTGCTATTTTTAATCGTTCTTCAATATTTGCTTCTTGCGAACAGGCAATACCTTCATCTAGCCACAACGGAACAGCGTCTTTATCAAACCCTATAAACTCTCTGAATATAATATGCCCCATCTCATGGGGAAGAATAGCT
>JAPLMC010000035.1:4735-20575 GCA_026387215.1 Candidatus Omnitrophota bacterium | reverse complement strand
GAAAATAAGATGCATAGTCACCGCTGAATTTTGTCTGCCACAGAACTTTGGAGGACAAAATTGGCTAAGGAATCATATGAATTACAACAATAGGCAGAAAAAGTTAATTGAATTCTTAAAAGGCAACTCGTTGGATGCTTTTCTTGTCAAGAAAAAGGAGAACATAGCGTATCTCACAGGCTCGAGAGGCGAGGACGCTATTCTTTTTGTTTCCCCTAAAAAAAATGTTCTTATAACAGATTCAAGACATAAAGAGGAATATAAAAAATCTGCCAAAAGATGTTCTGTAAGCATTGTTAAGAATAAAAATCCTGGGGAAATAATAATAGAAACCTGCTCTGAAACTCATTCAAGGCTTATAGGGTTTGAAGCGGATAATTTTACCTATCAAAGTTACTTGAATTTAAAAAAACACTTTGGAAAAATAAGACTAATCCCTTTAACGCATACTATAGAGAATCTGAGGATGGTAAAGGATGAAAGCGAAATCCATAATATAAAGCAAGCTTGTAAATACGGAGTGCATTTGATGAATTACTCTATTAAGGCTGCAAAACCAGGTGTTAGCGAAAATAGCGTAAAGCGTGCAATAGAGACATATGCTTTAAAAAATAATTTCAACCTGGCAGGCTTTGATATAATAATAGCCTCAGGAACAAATTCCTCAATGCCTCACGCAGTTGCATCAAGTAAGATTATAAAAAAACAGGAGATGGTTACCGTAGATCTTGGAGCTATGTATTGCGGGTATAATTCTGACTTGACAAGGACGATTTTTTTGGGTAAAATTAGTCGTAAGTATTTGCATATATATAATATAGTTTTGGCTGCTCAGAGCGTAGCTATTGAAAATCTGAAGCCAGGCGTTTATGCAAAAGATATAGATGCTGTTTCCCGCCAGTATATATCAGATAGAGGTATGGGAAGCTTTTTTCTTCATAGCCTAGGTCACGGCATAGGCCGCGAAATTCATGAGATTCCGGCTATTTCCCAAAACAGCAAGATAAAATTGGAAAAAGACATGGTTATAACTATTGAGCCTGGGATTTATATTCCAGGCTGGGGAGGGGTAAGAATAGAAGACACAGTGTTAATTACAAAAAATAGTTGTGAGATATTGACAAAAGGAGCAATGAAATATGCTGGTAGGAATTAATGATATAAAAAATGGGTTGAGCGTAGAACTGGAAGGCGCAGTTTATTATGTAGTGAGCTATGAAAATGTAAAACCTGGCAAGGGTAGCGCATTTGTTCGCACAAAATTAAGAAACATAAAAACAGGTGCGATATTAGAGCGTACTTTCAGAAATGAAAAGATAGAAACAGTTGATATAGATAAAAGGACATTTCAATATTTATATACAGCTGGCGACATATTTGAATTTATGGACCATGACACATATGAGCAAATGTCTCTTCATAGAGATCAGGTAGGAGAAGTAATAAATTATCTAAAAGAAAATCTTGAAGCGACAGCTCTTATTTATAAAGGCCAGGTTCTCACGCTTGAACCGCCTATGTTTATAGATTTAAAAATAATATCTACTGAGCCTGGTATCAGATACGTCCAAATCAGGCAATAAGCCTGCAAAAACAGAAACAGGTTTTATTGTGTCAGTGCCTTTATTTATAAGCGAAGGAGATGTAGTGCGGATAGACACCAGGACTAAGGGGTACACAGGCAGGGTATAAAAGAAAAAGGTCCCTTGCGAAACAAAATAAGTATGGTCGCTTGGGATCAATTTTACTTCGCAAAAATTGGGAGACATATATGAATCTAAAAGAGATCAAAGAATTAATTGTGCTTATGAATGAAAATGAGCTTATGGAGCTTGAGGTTGAGCGGGATGGGATGAAGATTAGGCTTAGAAAATCAGCTTCCGGTAAAATAGAGACAATCACAGAAGAACATGCTATGCCAAGAATTGTCCAGGTTGTTAGCCAAGAGCAAAAAATAAGCGAATCTGCTAAACCAGATAGAAATCTTGCAGCAATAAAGGCGCCAATGGTGGGAACCTTTTATAGATCTGCTAACCCTGAGGCAAAACCTTATGCTGAAATAGGGCAGGCCGTAGACATAGGACAAGTGGTATGTATTATTGAAGCAATGAAACTGATGAATGAAATAAAATCAGAAGTTAAGGGAAAGATTGTAGAGATACTTGTAGAAAATGCCAGATCTGTTGAATATGGCCAGGCATTGTTTATGGTAGACCCCGTGGTAAAATAGCTATTAATTTTGCCCCCCGACTAAATAAGTCGGGGGCAAAATTGGTTAAGGAATAAATTTATAAGGAAGGTATATAGTATGTTTTCTAAAATACTGGTTGCTAATCGCGGCGAGATCGCGGTAAGGATCATCCGGGCGTGTAAAGAGATGGGCATAAAGACAGTTGCTGTGTATTCAGAGGCTGATGCAGATTCTCTTAGTACGCGACTGGCTGATGAAGCTGTCTGCATAGGCCCTGCTCAGAGCTCAGAAAGTTATCTGAATATACCTGCTATTATAAGTGCTGCTGAAATTACAGATGTTGATGCTATTCATCCTGGTTACGGATTTTTGGCAGAAAATGCACATTTTGCAGAGATATGTGAATCATGTGATATATCATTCATAGGGCCTACTCCTGAAAATATGAGAATGATGGGTGATAAAATGACAGCTAGGCTCACTATGCAGAAAGTTGGTATACCTGTTATTCCGGGTAGTCAAAGTATTATAAAGACAAAAGAAGAGGCTGTAAAAACAGCAAAGAGACTGAAATATCCTGTTATAATAAAAGCTTCTGCAGGCGGAGGTGGAAAAGGCATGAGGGTGTGCCATAATGACGTAAGATTGATTAGTTCACTCATAACTGCTCAGCAAGAGGCAGAAGCTGCTTTCGGAAATGCAGATGTGTACCTTGAGAGATACGTTGAAAGGCCAAGGCATATAGAGGTGCAGATACTTGCTGATAAATATGGCCATATCGTATCGCTTGGAGAAAGAGATTGCACTATACAAAGGCGCCATCAAAAATTAATAGAAGAATCGCCTTCTCCTGCAATAGATTCCAAATTAAGAAAAAAAGTAGGCGACATGGCTGTTAGGGCAGCTAAGGCGTGCAATTATCTGAACGCAGGTACGGTAGAATTTCTTTATGATAGGAATGAAAACTTTTATTTTCTGGAAGTTAACACTAGGATTCAGGTAGAACACCCTGTGACGGAAATGGTTACAGGCATAGACCTGATAAAAGAACAGATAAAAATAGCCAGCGGAATGAAACTAGGCTTTAAGCAGGATGATATAAAAATTAAAGGCGCTGCGATAGAATGCAGAATCAATGCAGAAAATCCAGAGAAAAACTTTATGCCTTGCCCCGGAAAAGTGGACATGTTTTTGGTTCCTGGCGGTCCGGGTGTAAGAGTGGATTCTCATGTTTACACAGGTTATACTATATCACCTTATTACGATTCTATGATAGCTAAACTTATTTGCTATGGAAATTCCAGGCAGGAGGCAATAAAGACAATGCAAAGGGCCCTTGATGAATTCATTATATCCCCTATAAAAACTACAATACCTTTTCATAAACATGTAATGAGCGATACATTATTTTTAAGGGGTGATTTTGCAACCGATTACGTTGAAAAACTTTTAGGAACAGGCGAATAAAAGATATCTCGTCCCGAGCCGTTAGCAAGTAAAAATGATGCGGCGAGGGGCTCGAGATAAATTTTTGCTTTGCAAAAATTGAGAGGAGTAAAAATGAAGAAGGTTGGAATTTTAACTGGCGGAGGAGATTGCCCTGGACTAAACCCTGTAATAAGGGCTGTTGTGAGATATGCAATACAAGAAAACTACCAGGTCGTAGGCATTAAAAATGGTTGGAAAGGCCTTATTGAAAATGACACTGTTGAGTTAAACCTCCAATCTGTTTCAGGAATACTGCCAAAAGGCGGGACCATACTTGGTACATCTAGGACTAACCCTTACAAAAAAGAAAACGACATAGAAAAAGCTAAGGAAAATTTTAAAAAGATAGGGCTTGATGCTTTAATAGCAGTTGGAGGAGAGGATACGCTAGGCGTTGCAAATAAATTGTATAAAGATGGTTTTAATGTGGTTGGAGCGCCTAAAACAATAGACAATGACTTGAATTGTACTGACGTTACGTTCGGATTCGATACTGCTATAAATATTGTAACAGAGGCAATTGACAGGCTTCATACAACTGCAGAATCACACCATAGAATAATGGTAGTTGAAGTAATGGGGAGGCATGCGGGATGGATAGCGCTTGAATCAGGGCTTGCAGGTGGAGCAGATGTTATTCTTATACCGGAAGTTCCTGTAGATATTGATGAAGTATGCAGCATAATAAAAAAAAGGCACAAAAGAGGAAAAAGTTATAGAATAATAGTTGTTGCTGAAGGCGCTCAGTTTAAAAAGGGTACTATGGTTACCCAGGAAGAAAAACTTGACGCATTCGGGCATGTAAGATTAGGTGGCATGGGTCAGAGAGTTGGAGATGAAATAGAAAAAAGAACAGGATATGAAACAAGGGTTACGGTTCTAGGACACATACAGAGAGGCGGAACTCCTACAGCATTTGACAGAGTCCTAGGCACAAGATTCGGCATAAAAACAATGGAGCTAGTGCTTAAAAAAGATTATGGAAAAATGGCAAGTCTGCAGGGAAACAAAATAATAGCAGTCCCGCTAGAAGCTGCTGTCAGCGAATTGAAAACTGTTGATATGGAGCTTTATAACATCGCAAAAATATTTTTTGGATAATATGATTACGCTATCGTTACCCGATTTGGGGAACGAGACGCAGGTTTATATGCAGAAAAAAATTGCAAAACTATTAAAAGAGAGTATTGATGTTAAAAATAAGCTGCTCGAAAGCGGCTTAAAAGATATTGAAAAGCTTGCAAGCGCGATGTCGGAGACACTAAAATTAGGCCATAAAATTTTATTGTTTGGAAACGGCGGTAGTGCTGCTGACAGTATGCATATAGCAGCAGAGCTTGTGGGTAGATTTAAAAAAGAAAGAAAGGCGTTTCCAGTAATAGCGCTTACTGCTAATGTTTCCACTCTTACAGCACTTGGAAATGATTATAATTTTGAATATCTTTTTGAGAGGCAGGTAGAAGCTTTTGGCAACAAAGGTGATATGGCAATAGGCATATCTACAAGCGGCAGCTCAAAGAATGTAGTGGCTGGCATTTTAAAAGCGTCCAAAATGGGACTTAAAACAGCTGCTCTTACGGGAAACAAGATTGGAGAGCTTTCTAAAATAGCGGATATATGCATAAGAGTTCCCTCTAGCAATACTCCCAGGATACAGGAAGCTCATATTACAATAGGCCATATTGTATGCGAGCTTATAGAAGATGTTTTCTGAGAAAATAAAAACCCTTTCCTGCGCAGTAAGCGCTATAAGAAAACTAAAACAAAAAAATAAAAAGATTGTGTTCACAAACGGCTGTTTTGTCCTGCGCAGTAAGCGCTATCAGAAAACTAAAAAAAAAAAATAAAAAGATTGTGTTCACAAATGGTTGTTTTGATATTTTGCATGCAGGACACGTTAGTTATCTTTCAAAGGCAAAATCTTTAGGCGACATATTAGTTATAGGTCTGAACAACGATGGGTCAGTGAAAAAAATAAAAGGAAAATTAAAGCCTATTGTATCGCAGAAAAACAGGGCAATATTGCTTGCTGCGCTGGAAGTAGTGGATTTTGTAGTAATATTCAAAGAATTGAGCCCTTTAAAGCTTATAAAAGCAATAAAACCAGATGTGCTTGTTAAAGGCGGAGATTGGAAAAAGGAAAATATAGTTGGAGCGGATTTTGTGGAGTCGTATGGCGGCAAAGTAAAGAGTTTGGCGTATATAAAAGGCCTTTCTACTAGCAGCCTGATATCTAAAATCCAAACATCTTTACAAAAATGACAATGTAACTTTGTAAAGTTTATTATACGGTATGGTTGAAGATAAGTTGTTGCAGATTATAGATGCAAATTTAAACAGAACTCGCGAAGGATTAAGGGTTTGCGAAGACATAGTTAGATTTGCGTTGCAGGATAAAAATGCCACAAAGGCGCTTAAAACAGTTCGGCACGGTGCTACAAATCTAGTGTTGAAATCAAAAAAAATATCTCTGACAGAGCTTTTATCTGAAAGAGATATAGCAAGCGATAAAACAAAATTTATAGATTTTACGCCTAAATCCGGCATGAATATTTCCGATATTTTTATGTCTAACATAGAGCGGGTCAAAGAGTCTTTGAGGGTTCTTGAAGAGTGTTTTAAGATAATAGATGCAAAAATAAGCCGGGGATATAGAAAGTTAAGATTTGACACGTATGCTATTGAAAAAAACATTGTTGAAAAAGCCAGGCTTGTATCTCGTAACGGATAATAGCGCTCTTGAAGGCAGAGATTTATTTAATATATTGTCCTGTTCGTTAAAAGCAGGATTAGACATGGTGCAGTTTAGGGATAAAGAAACAAGTGATAGAGATTTCTTAGAAACAGGTTTTAAGATAAAAGAGTTGCTGAAACATAAAGCTCTTTTTATAATAAATGATCGTGTTCATGCGGCTTTGGCATTGGATGCAGACGGCGTACATTTAGGTCCTCAAGATATGCTTGTAGCAACAGCCAGGAAGATTCTTGGTAAGAAAAAAATAATAGGTTTTTCAGCTAACTCTTTCAAAGAAGCTCTGGAGGCGCAGAAACAAGCCGTAGATTATATAGCTATAGGAGCTATTTTCAAGACTCCTATAAAGCCAGGTTATAAAGTAGCTGGATTAGAAGCATTAAAACAGGCTGTAAATATGATAAAAATTCCACTTGTAGCAATAGGCGGTATTAATGAATCAAATATAAAAGAAGTCAGATCTATGGGAGTAAAAAGAATGGCTGTTGTGCGGGCGATACTTGAAGCAAAAAACCCTTATTTAGCTACAAAAAGGTTATTGGAAAAAATTTAGAATGACTCAATCGGAACTTGCAAAATTAAATAAAATATCGCCTGAGATGCGTTATGTTTCAAAAAACGAAAGCATGCTTCCTGAGCTATTGAGATCTCGCATAAAAGAAGGCAGGATTACGCTTATAAAAAATTCAAAAAGGAAAATAAATCCTTGCGCAGTAGGGGAAGGGCTTCGCGTAAAAGTAAACGCTAATATAGGCACGTCTAAGGATAGCTCTAACGTAAATAAAGAGCTCAGAAAAATGGATGTTGCAATAAAATGCGGAGCGGACACTGTAATGGACCTGAGCACAGGAGGGGATATAAAAAAGATACGCAGGTTAATTTTAAAAAATTCAGCAGTTGCCGTAGGCACTGTTCCGATATACGAAATAGCTATTATGGCAGCAAAAAAAAGAGGGCATATATCTCGTATAAATGCCAAGGATATTTTAGAGACCCTTGAAACACAGGCAGCAGATGGCGTAGATTTCTTTACGATTCACTCCGGCATAACACAGAGCGTTATAGAAAGGCTTAAAAAACAAAAACGGCTTATAAGCATAGTTTCAAGAGGAGGTTCTTTTTTGGCGGAATGGATGATCGTGAATAAAAAAGAAAATCCTTTTTATGAATATTTTGACGAAATACTTGCGATTGCAAAGAAATATGACGTGACTCTGAGTCTTGGGGATGGCTTAAGGCCTGGCTCTTTAGTGGACGCTACTGATAGGCCTCAGATACAAGAGCTTATCATGTTGGGAGAGCTGGCTGACAGGGCTAGAAATAGCAGTGTTCAGGTTATAATAGAAGGCCCTGGACATGTGCCACTGGACCAGATAGAGACAAACGTGATTCTACAAAAAAGACTATGTGGCAATGCACCTTTTTATGTCCTTGGACCACTTGTTACGGATATAGCTCCTGGGTATGATCATATAACAGGAGCTATAGGAGGCGCTTTGGCTGCTTTTTA
The DNA here is from genome assembly GCA_026387215.1 of Candidatus Omnitrophota bacterium. Lineage (GTDB taxonomy): Bacteria > Omnitrophota > Gorgyraeia > Gorgyraeales > Gorgyraeaceae > UBA10183. The sequence continues at coordinate 12,634 of JAPLMC010000035.1, read as the reverse complement.
TGGCGCAGACTTTCTGTGCTATGTAACACCCTCGGAACACCTGAGGATACCTGACGAGAGTGATGTAAAAAATGGAGTCATAGCTTCCAGGATAGCAGGACATGCAGCTGATATAGCTAAGCGGATACCAGGCGCTTTGAACTGGGATAGAGCCATGTCAGAGCTAAGGGTAAAAAGAGACTGGAAAAATCAAATTAAAAAATCCATAGACCCTGCTAAGGCGGCGAAATACAGAAAGTCTTCCATATCCGTAGACAAAGACTTTTGCACTATGTGCAGCGATTATTGTTCTATGAAAATCATGGAACAATACTTTGCAAAAACTTGACAAAGTGACATTGTTGAAATGTAAAGTTTATGAAAAAAATACTTGTTATAGGTTCTGTTGCGCTTGATACAATTACTTCGTTGTCTGGGTATTCAAAGGAAATATTAGGCGGATCCGCGACTTATTTTTCAATAAGCGCAAGTTTTTTTGCCCCTGTAAACTTGGTCGCTACAGTAGGCGTGGATTTCCCTGAAAAGCACAAAAGAGCTATAAAATCTTTTGGCGTAGACCTGGAAGGTCTTGAGGTAAAAGAAGGCAAGACTTTTCGATGGGAAGGTTCTTATGTTAAAGATATGAATTGTGCAGAAACTATTGAAACACAGCTAAATGTATTCGCGGATTTTAAACCTTGTCTTCCGAAAGGGTATGAAAAAAGTAAATATATTTTTCTAGCAAATATAGACCCTGATCTCCAGATATTTATACTCAAAAGATTTACAGGCAAAAGATTTATAGGCTGTGATTCCATGAACCACTGGATTAAAAATAAAAACAAGTCTCTTAAAAATATGATAAAGAGAACCTCTATAATATTTTTAAATGATATGGAGGCGAAGATGTTCTCGGGGGAATCCAACATACTTAAGGCGGGCAAATACCTTCTTTCTCTTGGGCCAAAATTTGCAGTTGTTAAAAGAGGGGAGTATGGGGCCATAATTTTTTCTAAAAACTTTATATTTATGGCGCCTGCTTATCTGTTGGAAGAAGTTAAGGATCCTACAGGCGCAGGAGATACGTTCGCTGGAGGATTTATGGGCTATCTAGCAAAGACAGATAAAATAAACGAGAAGAATATGAGAAATGCGCTTTTATGGGGAAGTGTAATGGCTTCTTTTACAGTGCAGGATTTTAGCGTGAATAGGTTTCTGAATATCAGCAGGAAAGATATAGAGGAGAGACATAGAAGTTTTGAGAGATTGATAAAGATTTAAATTTGGGTCAGAGTCCCTAGCCGCATCATCTTTACTTGCTAGCGTCTCGGAACGAGGGGTCAAGCTGTTAAGGATATTTTAGTTCGTCCCTCGCTGCATATTTGCAGAAAATAAGGGCAGCTCGGGACTGGGATTACATGAATGATTGATATGTCTGCGGGTGTAGTTCAATGGTAGAACACGAGCTTCCCAAGCTCGCAGCGTGGGTTCGATTCCCATCACCCGCTCCAAAGAATTAGTGGGAATCGAAGGGAGCTTTGCGCCGAGCAAAGCGAGGAAAAGCTGCGACGAATAGGAGCAGCGTAAGCAAAGCGGGTGGCCGACTTCGCCCGAAGGGCGAAGCGCCGATTCCCATCACCCGCTCCATGAACCACTCGCTAAGAATAAGTTTTGAGACGCGTCTTCGCTCGGGTTCATGGCAGGCCTCATGTGTAAGTGGTTCATGAGCCCTGTACTGGAGCGACTAGTATAGCATAAATGTAAATCTTAGCGACTGGTACAGGGCCAGAACCAGGAAAAATATATGCCAGATGATCGACAAGAAATATTAAATACGCTTATACGCAGGATAAACTCCTTCACCGACGGGTATAGGCAGAATATAGCCATATTCGGAGAGCCGTGCATAGGAAAGACGTCTCTTATAAAGAATCTTTTTTCTTCGGAATTATTGAAAAAAGATAGCGTTATACAAATATATCTAGAAATAAAAATAGAGCCTTTTGAATTTTGCGCAAAAAGATTTATAAAATCCATATTATCCCAGGTTGTAAAATCAGATCCTCTTCTTACAGCTCCTCAGGACGCAGTCTTTCTGATAGAGGATTTAGCAAGAGATTATCCTAAAACTGCCCAGATCTGTATAAGGGTTTTCCAAGATATAGAAAAATCCAAATTAGACGAGGCATTTTCATTTATGCTGGATATTCCCAGTGTGCTATCTGAGGAAACAAAGAAACGCTGTGTCCTTATACTTGATGAATTTCACAACCTGGATAATTTTACTCTCAAGAATCCATTCGGTACGATTGCAAAAAAGATAATGATACAGAAAAATACGATGTATATGCTGATAAGCTCCAGGACTACTTTGTCTCTCCGCCTTGTTAATGAAAAGTTAGCCCTTTTGTTCGGCAATTTTGAGAAATTTTTTTTAAAACCGCTGGATACAATTAATGGCCGGGAATTTTTACAAAACAGCATAAAAGGCGTTGTTTTGCCACAGGTTTATCTGGATTTCATAGCATCATTTACAGGTTCCAGGCCTTTTTATATGCAGGCGATATCAGATGAGATAGAAAGGGCTATATTTTCCAAAAGGATAACATTGGAAAATTACTCAAATGTTATAGAGTATTCTTTTATGGAAGCGCTTTTTAGAAAAAATGGTACTTTGAATCAATATTTTTATAACCTCCTTTTTAAAATATCTGGTGGAAAACTATTGTCAAAATCCATATCAGTTCTCATAGCGCTTTCTTCGGAAAATAAAAAACAGAATGACATTGTAAAAGCCACCAGATTGCAATCAGGCGAAGTTTCCAAGATATTAAATAGCATGATTGAGTTGGATATTATTGTGCGTAACGGGGCTTTTTACAGATTTACTGATAGACTATTCAGATTCTGGCTAAAATCCGTATACATGAAAAGGATTTTGTCTTTTAGTTTGGATGAACGCGCGGAAGAGTCATTTTTTAAAAAGGATGTGTCTTCTAAATTTAATATATTTAACCAGGAATTTGAAAAAGAATTTTCTTCTAGGATAATGGAGCTTTTCAAACTATTCAAAAATGACATAATCCAGCTGAATGGTAAAAAGCATAAGTTTATATCTTTTACGAATGTAGAAAAACTTGAGAATCAGGACGGAAATCAAACTGCTATATTGGCAACTAACGGTAGGCAGAATTGGCTATGCACTATTAAAAAAGAAAATATAACAGAAAACGATATGATGGATATAATAAAGAATAGCCAGGAGCGAAAGAAGGGTTCCAGGATTAACCGGAATATTGTGTTAGCATTTTCTGGCGTAAACGAGAATGCGTATCTTATGGCAAAAGAAGCAAAATTCTGGACATGGAGTATGGAAGATTTAAATGTACTGATGGATTTGTACGGTAAACCGCATATATCGGGTTAGGTAATTTATGAAAATTGGAGTAGTGTCAGACACACATTTATCTTTACCGAATTGTAAGCTGCCAGAAAAACTAATTATCGGATTAGAAGGTTGCGATCTTATAATCCATGCCGGAGATCTGGTGGATATTTCAGTTCTGGATCCTTTGAAAAAGATATCCAAGGTGGAGGCTGTATGCGGCAATATGGACGATCATAATGTAAAAACTAATCTGAAAGATAAAAAAATTCTTAACATGCAGGGGAAAAAGATATGCGTGATGCATGGATATGGTCATCCAGATAAACTCGTAGATATTTTGAAAAACGAATTTTTTTCAGAAAAACCAGATATAGTAATATTTGGACATTCTCATTCGCCGAAGAATGAATATATAGATGGGGTACTTTTTTTTAATCCAGGAAGCGTAACAGACACTGTATATGCGCCATACTGCTCCTATGGTATAATAGAAATAGACAATGGAAAAATAAAAGCTGAGATATGCAAGTTATGAATAAGTTATGGGCTCCTTGGAGGAGCGTGTTTATAAAAATTAGGAAAATAAAAGGATGTATATTTTGCATTAAAGACAGGGATAATAAAAATGAATTTATTATTAAGAAATCCAGGCATTCATTTGCCATGTTAAATATATATCCTTACAATAATGGGCATATCATGGTGTCGCCTTTCAGGCATGTGAAAGATTTAAAAGGGTTGAATGATGAAGAACTTCTGGATATAATAAAGCTTACAAAAGAGGTGCAGGCGCTACTTGAAAAGAAGCTGAAGCCGCATGGCTTTAATATAGGCATAAATACCGGCAAGGTTGCAGGCGCTGGATATAAAGACCATCTGCATATACATATAGTGCCAAGATGGAAAGGCGATAGCAATTTTATGCCTGTTATTGCGGACGCTAAAGTAATGCCGCAGTCATTAAAGGAGTTATATAGCCTGCTTGTACATTAGGGTCCGGGACAGTAAGATCCCCAGTAGATATTATGATTACTCGTAAAGATATAGAAAAAAGAGAATGTGAATTGCTTGCTCCTTATGCAATGCATTCGAAAGATACAAAAGGCAGGAAATATGCGGAAACAGAGCCTAAATATAGGTCAGTATATCAAAGAGACAGGGACAGAATAATACACTCTACTGCTTTTAGAAGATTGGAATATAAAACGCAAGTCTTTGTAAATCACGAAGGCGATTATTATAGAACAAGACTTACCCATACTATGGAAGTAGGCCAGATAGCCAGGTCTATTGCGAGAACAATGTCCTTAAATGAAGACCTGGTAGAGGCAATAGCGCTTTCTCACGAGATAGGCCATCCTCCTTTTGGCCACGCAGGAGAAGAAAGTCTAAGTATTCTCATGAAAGACAATGGGGGGTTTGACCATAATCTTCAGGGATTAAGGGTAGTGGAAGAATTAGAGCAAAGATATCCTGATTTTCCAGGATTAAATCTTACATGGGAAACCAGAGAAGGGATAAATAAACACACTACAATGTTTGACAGAGCAAAGCAACTGAAAGAATTTGAACCCGGCTCTTCTCCTACAATGGAGACTCAAGTGGTAGATGCAGCAGACGAGATTGCTTATGACAATCATGATATAGATGATGGGTTGACATCAGGCCTTATAGAGGAAAAAGATCTTTTTGAATTAAAATTATGGAAGGATGCCGCAAGATTTGTGAAAAAAGGAAGAAAAGAATTATCTGATAAAGTAAGGAAACATCAAATAATAAGGAGGCTAATAGACACTCAGATAGAAGACCTCCTGCATGCATCTGAAAGAAATATTAAAGTTAGCCTTATAAGAAACGTAGATGATGTCAGAAAACATAAAAAAAGAATTGTTGCTTTCTCAGAAAATATGCAGAAAAAAAGAAAAGAACTGAGAATTTTTTTGATGAGCAATTTATATAAAAATTTCAGGGTAATTCGCATGTCAGACAAGGCGAAGAGGTTTATCACAGGGTTATTCAAAGTTTATCTTGAAAAACCGGAGCAGCTTCCTCCGTCTGACCAGAAAAAAATAAATAAAATAGGGCGCTATGGTGTTATCTGTGACTATATAGCTGGAATGACGGATAGATATGCCCTTGATGAATACAAAAAACTGTTCGATCCTTATGAAAGAGTTTGAAAAAATAGAAAAACAGGAATTCTTGACGAAGTTTTCTAAAAGTAGTTCAATTACTGCTTTTAGAAAACTTTCTTCAAAAGTTCTTAAAAAAAATCGCTGTATATTTCTTGATGCAGAATACAAACCTTTCAAATGCAACAGCGAATGTGACCATATTAAATTTGGAAAATATCTAGCCAAACTGAAGTTTGACCCTTCAAGAGAATACATGGTATTTAAGTGCAGCTGCAATAAAATATGTCTTTCTTTTCCGATAGTACAGGGTTCAAACGTGTATGGCCATGTATTATTCATACATTTAGGAAAAGAGCCCGAAAAAACCGCGATAGATGCTACTAAGATATGTATGGATCTTGCGTTAAGAGAATTTCAGAAAGAACAAGAGCTAAACAAATTATATGAAACAATCAGGCCCAGGGCAATAGCGCTTTCTACAGTACATACTATTCACAGGCTATTAAGTTCAACACTTAATATGGACGAGCTTATAGAGCGTATCGCAAGGTTGATTTTGCAGGTTATGAGATCGCGGCATTGTTCTATAATGCTTTTAGACGCATCAAAAAAATATCTTATTCCCAAAGCTGTGATTAACTTGGATAAAGAAATACCCAAGACAAACCCGCAGTATAAAAAGATAAGGCTAAGGCTTGGCATTAAGTTGGAAGGAAGAGTTGCTAAAACAGGAAAGTCAGCGCTTTCCCGCAATTCAGTTTGTGTCCCTCTTGTAGAAGAAGATATTATCGGCGTTATAAGCACGCAAGATAAAACAAACGATGAACCTTTTAATAGATTTGAACTTGAGATTCTAATAACGCTTGCGGAGCAGGCTGTTATAGCTATAAAGAATGCGCAGATGTACGAAGAGCAGGAAAAAATGGCTTACGGAAGCATAAAGACTCTAGCAGCTCTTCTTGACGCAAAATCTCCTAACACATTTACTCATTCTGACCAGTTTGTAAAAATGGTCCTTGCAATAGCGGAAGAAATGAGATTGTCCAGAGAAGATATTGTGAACTTACACTATTCAGCTTTGTTGCCAGACACTGGTAAATTCAATATACCGGAAGAGATATTGAAAAAACCAGGCATCCTTTCCACCGGAGAATATGATATTATAAAAAAGCAGCATTTAGAAAGTCTTAAAATAATAGAGCATCTGGAATTTTTAAAACCCGCAATACCTATAATAAAACACCATCACGAGAAATATGATGGCACAGGTTATCCTGATGGCCTGAAAGGTATCCAGATTCCTATAGGTGCCAGAGTAATGGCTGTGGCAAATGCGTTTGAGGCAATGATTTCAGTCAGACCTTATAAAGGAAGTAAAAAAATAAGCATCTCTCAGGCAATAAAAGAAGTAGAAAAAAATAAAGGCACTCAATTTGATCCTGAAGTAGTAGACGCCTTTATGAAAGTTACTAAAAAGCCTGAATTTGAAAATATAATAAAGGCTTCTATATGAAAAGCATAAAAAATTTATTTAAAAATGAAACTGCTAGGAAAATAGTACTTTTTTTTAATGAAAATCCTAATTGCATTGACACTGCTAGAGGCATATCGTTGTGGATAGGTTGGGATATAAATATTATCCAGAAGACCTTGAACCAACTGGTAAAAGACGGCATAATTACAAGCCATCAGACAACTTCTACTGCTGCCTATGCGTATACAAATAACAAAGAGATTGTAAAAAAGATAGAAAAATATATAAAATCTATGCTATAATCATTAAACTATATGAACATAAAATCTCAGGAAAAAACTCAGTCCGACCTTTTTGAACAAGCTCAGACTGCAGATAGAAAAATAAGAAGAAAAACAAGGTTTCTTCTTCCGGATGTAAAAAACAACCTTACTATTTCTTACGAAACAACTATTTTTTTTATGATAGGTTTTGTAATGGCATGTATAATAGTTTTTTCCCTAGGAGTTGAAAAAGGGAGATATGATGAAAAGAGAAGGCGGATAATTATTCCACAGCAAATAACGCGTGATGTACAGCCTCAGCCTAAATTAGAACTAACAAAAGGAGCGTCAAATGTCGCTACACCCAAGTCTAAAAACATCAAAAGCAGGTAAGAAGCACAGGACTGTTTTAAAGAGATATGAGAGATTGACTACCCTAAAAGAAAAAGGTCTCTTAAAAGATGGAGATTCTGTTTTTGGCATGCCGAAGCTAAAAATAATAAAGATCAAGGTCAAGAAGGAAAAAGCAGAAGAGAAGCCAAAAGATGGTGAGGTAGCAGTAGCAGCTGCTCCAATACCTACAGCTCCAGCAGCAAAAGCTGCACCTAAGGCTGGTAAAGAAGCAAAGAAGAAGTAAATGTCTCTCGTTTCGCCCGCCAC